>JAOZLI010000089.1 GCA_029934915.1 Desulfocapsa sp.
TTGTTTCGGTTCATGACAAGAATTTTAAAATAATAAAAGCAAACAAGGCGCTGTGTGATTTTCTTGGGAAGAGCTCCGAAGAGATTATAGGAAAGCACTGCTATAAGATCTTCCATAATACAACCGGACCCTTTGCCGGTTGCCCTCACAAAAAAACAACAGAAACATGTCGTTCAGTAACTGAAATTATCAACGACCCGAACATAGGTGTTCCTCTTCAGGTAACCTGCTTACCCTTCTTTGATGATGAAGAAACATTTCAAGGGTCTGTGCATATAGCAAGCGTACATGAACAAGTTGCCGAGCAAAAAAATACGGTGGGAGAAATAATCCCAATCTGTGCAGGTTGTAAAAGCATTAGAAAAATTAACAATAAATGGATACCACCTGAAGACTATTTTGTAAGAAAATATGGATACCGCTTCACTCACACTATTTGCAGGGATTGCCAGGAAAAGCTATACCCTGAATTTATTCAACTGCGACAAAAATGACACCCCTTGTTGTCTATTATTTCATTATTAATCAGTATTATCCGATTAAGAATTCGAAGTCTACGCTATCTGCAAGAGGGTTTGGGGTCGCTCCAGTCAGCGTATTCTGGAAGTTTCGTAGTATTTTTTGCTCTTTTTACGTTTTTGTTTGTATCAGTCTTTGCGAGGAACTCGCATGATGCAAACGGAAGCGTAAAAAGAGTTTAAAATCAAGAAAGTTACAGTCTTAGCGGACTGGAGCGAGCCTCAAACCCGTTTTTTAGCTATTGCAATTTTTAAACCGGATAATACTGATTATTAATCAGCAAGAGCTATGGCCTCAGCCATTTGCAGGGCAGTACGAGTAGATGCCACATCATGAACCCGTATAATATCAATATCGGCCCCAGCAACTAACGCTGAAACAACTGCTGTTGGCAGGTCACGTTCTTCCACGGGAAGACCAGTTATATCCTCGATAAACCGTTTTCGGGAATGGCCAAGAAGAATAGGACGATCAAGTTTCTTTAACCTGTCCAGATGCTTAAGGATGGAGAGGTTGTGGGCAAGTGTTTTACCAAAACCAATGCCTGGATCAAGGGTAATGCGTTTAAGATCAACGCCCTGGCTTTCAAGCCATTGTAAACGCCCCTTAAAAAAATCGATAACATCCTGGACGACATCATCATATTGCGGTTTCAGCTGCATATCACCAGGCGTCCCCTGCATATGCATGATGATAACCGGAACAGTTGTCTCCCTGACCAGAGCAATCATGGCAGGGTCTTTTCGAAGGGCTGAGATATCATTAATGATATCGGCTCCAGCGGCTAATGCCTGCCGGGCAACTTCGGCCTTGGTGGTGTCAATGGATATGGAAATAGAGAATTTACTGCGGATGGCCTGAATGGCCGGGATAACACGTTGTAGCTCATCACTCTCAGAGACAGGATCGGCAAAGGGACGAGTGGATTCCCCCCCGATATCAATAATATCAGCACCAGATGCAACAAGGGCCTCAGCCTGTGAACAGGCTGAGGCCCTTGAATCAAACTGACCACCATCGGAAAAAGAATCGGGAGTCACATTAACGATTCCCATAACCTTTGGCAGTGTCATAATACCTATTCCTTCACTTTTTCTTCAGGCTCCGGTGCTTCCTGGACGTCTTCTACAAGTTCTTCAGGCTCGTCACTCTCTTCTGCCTCTTGTATTTCAGGATCTTCTTTGAACTCCGGTTCCTCTTCTTCCTTCACGACTGCTTTTTTGGCCTTTTTCTTAGTAACCACCTTATCTTCTTCTTTGATGGTCCGTTCATATTGACCAGGGCGAAGCTCATCAAGAACATCTTCAATATCCTCGAGAACAATGGTTTCCTTCTCAAGCAGCTCTTCAGCCAGGCGTTTCAGGATATCTAGATTTTCCTCAAGCATCTTGGTGACACGCGCATTCGCTGTCATGATGATTGTATGCACTTCTTCATCGATTTTTCGTGCGGTATCTTCACTGAAATCACGATGCTGATTAATCTCACGGCCTAAGAATATTTGCTCTTCCTTTTTGCCAAAAGCGAGAGGACCTAAGGCGTCGCTCATACCCCATTCACAAACCATTTTTCTGGCCATCTCGGAGGCACGTTCGATATCATTCCCCGCACCCGTAGTGATTTCATCAAAAATCAATTTTTCAGCAACACGGCCACCAAAAAGAATACAAAGTGAATTCTCAAGAAATTTTCTCGAATGGGTATACCGTTCATCAGTGGGCAGTTGCATGGTTACACCCAGTGCACGTCCACGAGGGATAATTGAAACCTTATGGATGGGATCAGTACCCGGTAACATTCTGGCCACCAGAGCGTGCCCCGCCTCATGATAGGCCGTCACCTCTTTTTCATCGTCGGTAATAATCATGGAACGACGCTCAGCGCCCATCATAATCTTATCCTTGGCCTTATCGATCATGTTCTTATCGATCGATTTGGCACCTTGCCTTGCCGCCATAAGCGCTGCTTCATTCACAAGGTTTTCAAGATCAGCTCCGGAAAATCCAGGGGTTCCACGAGCAACGATCTCCATGTCAACATCATCTCGCATTTTCGTCTTCTTGCCATAGATCTCAAGAATTTTCTGCCGCCCTCCAACATCAGGAACCGGCACGATCACCTGGCGATCAAAACGACCGGGACGAAGAAGGGCGGGATCAAGGACATCAGGTCTGTTCGTTGCAGCCACGATAATAACACCTTCGTTGGCCTCAAAACCATCCATCTCAACAAGAAGCTGGTTTAATGTCTGCTCACGTTCGTCATGTCCGCCACCAAGACCTGCACCACGATGACGACCAACGGCATCAATCTCATCGATAAAGATAATGCATGGGGCATTTTTCTTGCCTTGATTAAAAAGATCACGAACACGTGATGCACCAACACCCACAAACATCTCCACAAAGTCAGAACCAGAAATACTAAAGAATGGAACTTCTGCTTCCCCGGCAATAGCTTTTGCCAGAAGGGTTTTTCCTGTACCGGGAGATCCGGCAAGAAGGACACCCTTGGGGATGCGGCCACCAAGTTTGGTAAATTTCTGAGGATCCTTTAAGAAATCAATAATCTCTTCAAGTTCTTCTTTAGCCTCATCAATTCCAGCAACATCTTCAAATGTTTTACTGTTTTCACCCTGCTCCATCAGTTTGGCTTTATTTTTGCCAAAGCCCATAGCTCCGCCCTTGCCACCACCCATTTGCATCTGGCGCATAAAAAACACCCAGACACCAATAAGGAGAAGCATGGGAAACCAGGAAACAAAAATTGACATCAACAGAGAATCTTTCTGCACTTCCTTCACGGAAATATTGACGCCATTTTGTCGCATAATGGAAATCATCTCATCATCGTTTATTGGATATACGGCACGAAAAGCTCTTCCGTCCTGCATAGTTCCGGAAACGATGTCACCAGAGATCTGAACATTAGATATATCATGACTCTCAACAGCAGCCACGAACTGGCTATACGTCAGCGAGGACGACTGCCCCTGCGGCTGGTTGAAAAGATTAAAGAGCAGGATCATGGAAAGACCAATCACCAGCCACATGGAAATATTTTTATAAAATGTATTCAAAGAGTACTCCGTAAATAAGTGGATAACTTTGGAGGCTACGGGCTGTCAGGGCAACGTTCTTTATCCCTTGCTAACCCACTACAGCCTAAACACCTTCAGCCTAATTTTATTACCAGCTTTGTACAGTAAGTAGGGTAAGTACATCTGTCGAGGGGTGTTTAGCTTTTTTCTTAATTCTTAATCTTTTTGGTGAAATACTGCACAGGAGCCACATCAATATCCTCTTTCTGCATGGCTTCCATGGCTGTTACCATGGCCACTGCACCAGTGGCTGTGGTTGTGTATGGCATATGCAGTTCAAGCGCTGCCCGACGAATGGTATAGGAATCTTCCGTTGTGCGTCGTCCCATTGAGGTGTTTACCACCCAGCAAACCTGCCCGTCCTGCATTTTATCTAAAATATGGGGGCGACCCTGAGAAATTTTATTTACCTGTTCACAGGTGATATCGTTCTGTTTGAGAAATTCTGCAGTACCATCAGTGGCCACGAGAGTAAAGCCCATCTCTGTGAGTTTTTTCGCAGGCTTAATAATAGTCTTTTTATCACTGTCACGAACACTGATAAAAACAGTTCCGGAATCTGGCAGGGTGGATCCAGCTGCAAGCTGACCTTTAGCCAGGGCAAGACCAAGGTTATCATCAATACCCATGACCTCACCAGTGGATTTCATCTCAGGTCCCAGAAGCGTATCAACATTATCAAAACGATCGAATGGAAAAACTGCCTCTTTCACTGCCCAGTGATCAATCTTCACCTCCGTGGTCAAGCCAAGATCCTTCAGGGTTTTACCCATCATAATCTTAGTAGCCAGCTTAGCCAGTGGCACGCCCGTTGCTTTGGAGACAAAAGGGACGGTTCTGGATGCTCGTGGATTCACTTCAAGGATATATAAGTCATCTCCTTTCACAGCATATTGTACGTTCATAAGGCCGATAACACCAAGCTCTTCAGCCATTGCACAACTGGCGCTCTTGATCTCTGCCAGCATATCCGCTGATAAGGTGTGAGGCGGAAGAACACAGGCCGAATCACCGGAATGAATTCCAGCCTCTTCGATGTGCTGCATGATACCGCCAATAATGGTGTTATTACCATCACACAGGGCATCAACATCCACTTCGATAGCATCTTTCAAGAATTTATCCAGCAGTACCGGATGCTCCGCACCTGCAATGCCAGGAATTGCCATAAAGCTGCGAACTTCATCGTCGTTATACACAATTCGCATATCACGGCCACCAAGAACATAGGAAGGACGAACCACCACGGGATAGCCGATTTTATTTGCTACCACAAGAGCTTCTTCCAGAGTATGAACGGTATCGTTATCCGGCTGACGCAGCCCCAATTTCTGTAAAAACTGCTGAAAACGTTTACGATCTTCTGCTCGATCAATGGCGTCCGGTGGGGTACCAACTATTGGCACACCTTCTTCTTCAAGGGCAACGGCGAGATTAAGCGGAGTCTGACCACCAAACTGGACAATAACACCATCCGGCTTTTCCAGATCGATGATACCCATCACATCTTCAAAGGTGAGTGGTTCAAAGTAGAGTTTGTCAGAAGTGTCATAATCGGTGGAAACTGTTTCGGGGTTGGAATTGACCATAATGGATTCAATACCAATCTCTGCCAGAGCAAAAGATGCATGTACACAGCAATAATCAAATTCAATTCCCTGGCCAATACGGTTAGGTCCGCCACCAAGAATAATGATTTTTTTATTCTCTGAGGCAGATGCCTCATTTTCTTGCTCGTAGGTTGAGTAGTAATAGGGTGTATAGGATTCAAACTCAGCAGAACAGGTATCTACCAGTTTATAGACAGGTTCCACATGCAGTTTTTTGCGCAGACCACGAACATCTTTCGAGGAAGTTCCGGTGAGATGAGCCAGCTGTATGTCGGAAAAACCATATTCTTTGCAACTTCGCAAGAAGTCTGCAGTAAGCCCCTGGAATCCTTGAGCACTAATTTCATTTTCCTTTTCTACAATTTGTTTAAAATTATACAAAAACCAAGGATCAATAAAGGTGAGTTCAAAGAGACGCTCGATGGACATCTCACGCTTTAATGCTTCGTAGAGAAAACTCACTCGCTTGGAGTTTGGAACTCTCAGCCCTTGTTCAAGATCCTCTAACTCAATATCAGTGAGTTCATCTTTACCATCTCCACCAAAACCGAAACGTCCGATTTCGAGAGATCGCATTCCTTTCTGGAATGCCTCTTTAAAGGTTCGGCCAATGGCCATGGTCTCGCCCACAGATTTCATAGCTGTAGAGAGTTCATCCTTGGCTTCTGGAAATTTCTCAAATGTCCAGCGTGGAATTTTCACCACACAGTAATCAATAGTCGGCTCAAAAGATGCGTAGGTCTCACGGGTGATGTCATTTTTAATTTCATCCAGAGTGTATCCAACAGCCAGTTTCGCCGCAATCTTGGCAATGGGGAATCCGGTAGCCTTAGAGGCCAGGGCTGAACTTCTGGAAACCCTTGGATTCATCTCAATCACCATTAATTCTCCATCTTCAGGATTAACAGCAAACTGAACATTGGAGCCACCAGTTTCCACGCCAATCTCTCGAATAATGGCAATTGCCGCGTCTCGCATATCCTGATACTCACGATCAGTAAGCGTCTGAATGGGAGCAACCGTGATGGAATCTCCGGTATGCACACCCATGGCGTCGATATTTTCAATGGAGCAGATAATAACCACATTATCCTTGGAGTCCCGCATCAACTCAAGCTCATATTCTTTCCAGCCAAGGAGACTGCGTTCAAGCATAATCTCGGTGGTCATGGAGAGATCAAGACCTGATGTGGATAATTCTTCAAGTTCCTGGCGATTATACGCAACACCACCACCTGTTCCACCAAGGGTAAAACTTGGGCGAACAATAACGGGGAATCCGATATCATCCCCTGCCTGCATGGCAGCTTCAATATCACGGACAATTGCGGATTTTGGAACATTAAGGTTAATAGCCTCCATGGCAGCCTTAAACTCTTCCCTGCCCTCCGCCTTTTTAATAACAGCAATATTGGCCGCGAGCATCTCGACATTATATTTCTCAAGAACACCGGCTTCTGCAAGTTTGATGGCAGTATTTAACGCGGTCTGCCCGCCAAGGGTTGGCAGCAATGCATCCGGACGCTCCTTCTCGATAACCTTTGTTACCATTTCAGGGGTAATGGGCTCGATATAGGTATGATCGGCAAGTTCCGGATCGGTCATGATAGTGGCCGGATTGGAGTTGATGAGCACGACTTCGTACCCTTCTTCCTTTAAGGCCTTTACAGCCTGAGCGCCGGAATAATCAAATTCACAGGCCTGAGAAATAATAATGGGGCCGGAACCGATGATAAGAATTTTGTTTATGTCTGTTCGTTTTGGCATGGGAAGTGGATTTTCAGTTTTCAGTTTTCAGGTAAGCGAGCCTGTGAGACTCCGTGTTCAGTTATTGAACCGATACCAATCGTTAGCTTGCTGCTCACGCTCTCATCATTTCTATAAATCTGTCAAAGAGATACATGGCATCATGTGGGCCTGGCGCATGTTCCGGGTGATACTGCACAGAAAAGGCCGGGTATTTTTTATGGCGCATGCCTTCCACAGAATTATCATTAAGATTAATATGAGTAAGTTCAACTTCATCGGGATTCAGGCTTTCCATATCCACGCAAAACCCGTGGTTCTGAGAGGTGATCTCAACCTTTCCGGTACTGAGATCCTTCACCGGTTGATTACCGCCACGATGGCCAAACTTCAGTTTGAATGTTTTGCCGCCATAGGCAAGCCCTAAGATCTGATGGCCGAGGCAAATGCCAAACATGGGTTTCTTACCAAGAAGCGCCTGGATGGTCTCAACAACGCCTGGAACGCCTTCAGGATCACCAGGACCATTGGAAAGAAATATTCCATCAGGATTCATAGCAAGAACGGTCTCGGCGTCAGTGGATGCCGGAACAACCTGTACCTGACAACCCTTCTCGGTAAAAATTCGGGACTGGTTATATTTAAGGCCAAAATCAAAGGCCACAATTTTAAGGGGATTTTCCATTCCGGGTTCAGCGGTGGAAAAGTCAGTTCCGGGAACCACTTTGTTATCTGCCCAACCATAGGGCTCTTTACAGCTCACCTTACTCACCATATCCTGCCCCACAAGTCCTGTCCATTCTGCGGCTCGTTTTTTAAGGGACTCTGGATCAAGGTCAGTGGTGGAGATAATGCCCTTCATGGCACCTTTTGTACGGATATGCCGAACAAGTGCACGAGTGTCAAAGCCCTCTACGCCTAATACATCATATTCACGTAAAAAATCTGCCAGTGTCTGCTGGGAACGAAAATTTGATGGATATGCGTTATATTCTTTGATCAAAAAAGCTCGGGGATGAACCGATGCCGATTCCATATCTTCATCATTCACACCATAGTTCCCGATCAAAGGATAGGTCATGGTTACAATCTGGCCTGTGTAGGACGGATCGGTCAATATTTCCTGATACCCGCTCATGGAGGTGTTAAAGACGATTTCGCCTACAGCCTCACCAGATCCGGTAAAGGAACGACCTTCAAATGTGGTTCCATCTTCCAGGACAATCAATGCTTTCATAGAGTTCCCTTCTCTTTCGCTTCAATTCAGTAATTTTACAGTTCAGGCACCCTAAAACGATGCGGACAAAATTACGTTATTAAACTAAAAGAACAGGCTTGCGTCAACTTATATCGGATTCCAAATACCAAAACCGGAAAAATTACTTATGAGTGGCCATTTTCCTTTTGTTCCGCTCAATGATTTGCTATGAATAATTCTAATTTTTTTCAGACTCCCCCTTTCCATAAGGAACAATCATGCATAAGATACAACTTCTATTCGTTGCAGCAACTTTTCTACTTTTAAATACATTTGGAGATACCAATATGGCAGAAGCAAAAATGGCAGACGGCATGTACGCCAAATTTGTCACTAACAAAGGTGACATCCTCTGCGTGCTTGAATTCGAGAAAACCCCCATCACTGTGGCAAACTTCGTAGGTCTTGCCGAAGGAACCAAACAGCTTGGTGGCGGTGCAGGTAAAGAAGGTGTACGTTTTTATGACGGCCTCACCTTTCACCGGGTGATTGCAAATTTCATGGTTCAGGGCGGTTGCCCGTTAGGTACTGGCACCGGTGGCCCAGGCTACACCTTTCCCGATGAAATTGACCCAACCCTTAAACACACTGGGCCTGGAATCCTTTCCATGGCTAATGCTGGTCCCGGTACCAACGGCAGTCAGTTTTTCATCACCCACAATGCTACCCCACATCTTGATGGCAAGCATACCGTTTGGGGACATGTTGTCGAAGGAATGGATGTTGTAAACAAAATTGCCAAAGATGACAAAATTGAAACCGTTGAGATCATACGTGTAGGTGCTGCTGCAAAAGCATTCAAAAGTGACCAGGCGGCCTTCGATGCACTTCTTGCCGGCCAGGAAGATCGTGCAAAAGAAAAAGAACTTGCTGGCATGGAAGAATCCATGGAACAGATCAAAGGACAATGGCCCGATGCTATCACCACTGAATCCGGCCTGAAGTATGTTGTTGAAGCCGAAGGTGAAGGAGACACTCCAAAAGCCGGTGACATGGTTAAAGTTCATTACACGGGTAAACTGCTTGACGGCACCACATTTGACTCCTCTGTTGAGCGTGGCACTCCCATTGATTTCCCTGTTGGCCAGGGACGAGTCATCAAGGGTTGGGATGAGGCACTGCTCACCATGAAAAAAGGTGAGAAGCGAGTATTGATTATTCCTGCAAATCTTGGATATGGTCCATCAGGACGTGGCCCTATTCCACCAAATGCTACTATGGTATTTGATGTGGAGCTGATTGATTTCTAAATAATCTCAAGAGACACAAGACAGCAAAAGGCGTAACCTGAATTTCAGGTTACGCCTTTTTTCGTTC
>JAOZLI010000327.1 GCA_029934915.1 Desulfocapsa sp.
TTTTAGTCGAAAAAACACAAAATCCAGTGCCTTTAACATTACGCTGAATAGTTACGTTTATTATTCTATTGTTTCGTTAGTTCGTGCCCGTATTCAGGCCACCGTCAGTATAACCTGATCAGGATGTTGCAACAACAGTGTGTAGCCATCAGCTCTGCTCAATAGCAGATGTCCTTGAAGCCGGCTGTTTCAAACCCGCTAATTCTTGTATGGGTGTTGATTGAATCTGAGAATCTATCATGTTTTCTGTTTGAGCCAGAGCTGGCTTGTTTTTTTCAAAGAAGGTTTCGGGTTCAATTGTCCAGCCCCTGGCCATTCTCCTCTTTTCTCTCTTCATTGCCCAGTAGATATATCTGCCGGCAAGCGGGGCTAGCACTCTGGGTTGTAAGCCTAATGTGCAGTAGATATCTTGAAGCAGATCGTTGAGTTGCTGCTGAATATTCTTGTCGTGGCGATACCATTTTTTCATGGCCCACACGGCTCCGGCGTACATGCTGCGCAATGGTTTCACCTCTTCTAAATAGCGATCCCTAATCCGTTTGTCTGTGCATGATTGGTAGCGTTTCCAGCCTTTGAGGGTAGTTCTGATCAGGCGAAAGAGACTTGGCCCGTTGTTCTGGAAATCCCGCTCAAAAGCGTTTAGCAATAAGCCTTCTTCAACACCTGCGGGAATATGGGGATGACGATAATTAAAACGATATTGGCCGTGGCTGTCAGAGAGCTTGAATTCCTCCTGTGACAGCAGCGTGCCGTTCTTTTTCAGTTGTGTATGGAGCGGTGTCCCGTGATTGGCTGTGTAGAGCATAAACTGATGAAAATCAACGGAATGAGAAACAGCATAATCAACAACCTTGCCTATATTTTCAGGGGTATGTTCTTCAAGGCCAATAATAGAAGAGCCAAGAACCCGAATACCATGTTCCTGGAGATCTGTTACCAGTTTTCTGGTGTCAATGCCTGCAAGTTTTGCGTATTGACTTTCTTTTCCTTCGAGCCCCATCCATACCCAGGAGATTCCCAGTTCAACCAGTTGCTCTATCTTGTATGAGCGCAGGACTCTTGCTGAACTGAATACATAAATGGCCCAGCTCTTATTATGCTTTTTTATCTCTTCAAGCAGACTCAGAGCCCTTGCCCGGTGCAGGAGAAAGTTTTCATCGAGAATGAAAAATGATTTTGTTTTGAGTTTTTTCTCAAGACTTTCCATGACAGTAAAAAGTTCTTCACCGGTGTCATAAAAATTCTTAAACTTACCCTTGCCACCAAATAGAGCGGAAGTCGAACAGAAATTACACCCCATGGGACAACCAACAGACGGGACAACAATGGCTGCTGTCTCCGACGGTTTATCCGTGAGAGTATGTCCTAAGATACGAGTTTTTGTGGCAGAAGAAACGGCGGGATGTTTGACTGCCTTGTTCATATCCTGCTGTAAATAACGTCTAAACCACTCAATCCCATCTCCCCGAACGATGTGGTCTGCATCAAGTATTTCATCCACATCATCCAGATTGCTGATATGACCGCCAACCACGATTGTTGCCTCAGGCTGATATTCCCGGATCAGTTCGCACATCTTTTTTACTTTGCCAACATTGGGGATAATGGAACTGATCCCGATGATGTCATAGTAATTGTTTTTGATGGTATCGATAAAACAGGAAAGATCGGGAAAGTCGAGCAGAGTGCAGGGAGCATCAATATTTTCCTGGATCATCAACAAGCCAAATGAACGATGGAACATTCGCAGGGAAAATACTCCCTGTACGCGGGTAACTTGGTTGTGGTACAGTTCCATGGGGTTGAGTTTACTGCTGCCATATTCATCATCCTGAGTGTAAGGACCGAAAACACTGGAGAGGAGAATCTTTGCCTTGGTACCGAGATGATGGACAGGATGCTTTTGAGCCATTAGAGTTACCTCCTTGTATGAATGGATAAAGACGACGTTTTGTGTCTGCCAATAAACATGAGGATAAAACCCTAATCTGATTAAAGATAGTGAAGAAAATCGAATGACAATTCTTTTACAAAACAGGAGGTAGCCATGAAACGTACATTCTGGTTTATCCATCCGGTTGCCATCTTTGTCTATTCCATCATTGCCCTTGCTTTGTCTCTGTTTCTGTATATTTACTGGTACGTTGAAGTGAGCAGTGGCCTGCAGAGAGTGATCGCTAAAACGAATCTCGATCCTGATCAGTTTGTCGCCTGGCAGACCTGGGTGGTGATCATGGTTTTGTCGATTCTGGTGGGATTTATCCTCCTTGGTATCATTCTCGTTTTTGTCTATCAGCGAAAAACCCTTGCCCTTTATCGTTCACAGCATAAATTTATTAACAGCTTTACCCACGAACTGAAGACTCCCGTCACCTCTCTGCAACTGTATCTGCAAACCATGACCCGGGTTGAATTACCGCGGGACAAACAGAAAAAATACCTGGGGTATATGCTGGATGACGTTTCCAGATTGACGAACAATATTAACGGAATCCTTAATCTTGCACGTCTTGAGAGCAAGGTGCAGGGTGTGGAGTTTGTGGTTGTTGATCTGGTAGAGGAAGTGCTTGAGTTTTATCGAAAAAATGAGCAATTATTCCGTGAGAGTGACATTGTAGTCAATAAGTCGGAAGGGCAGAATTATTACTGTTCTCTTAATCACGCACTGTTTCAGATGATGCTGATGAATTTGCTATCCAATAGTATTCGCTACAATGAAAACGACAGGCCGAAAATCAGTATCAGCTTCAGTCAGACAGAAAAGAACGTACAGCTTGCTATCTCCGATAACGGTGTCGGCTTTGAAAAATCCCAGGCCAGAAAAGTTTTTAAGAAATTTTTCCAGATTGAACAGCAGGAATTGACCCGGGCCGGTGGTACCGGACTGGGCCTGTATATGGTTGATC
>JAOZLI010000328.1 GCA_029934915.1 Desulfocapsa sp.
GCGAACTTATCAGTCGTGAATTTAATGTGAGTTATAAGGATCTTCGCTCAAAGTCACGTAAGAAAATTATTACCTTCCCTCGGCAGATTGCCATGTACCTGGGTCGTAAACATACCACAGAATCCCTTGGTGATATTGGCCGTACCTTTAACCGAAATCATGCCACGGTACTGCACTCTGTAAAGGTTGTGTCCGATTTGTGTCGAAATGATACTTCCGTTCGCAGGCAGGTGGAAATACTTGATCAAAAAATGGCTGATTTATAGGAATCGTAACTGCTTATGAAAGATACAATCGTTTGTCATTGCTTTTCGTACAGTGTTGAAGACATTGAACAGGATGTCCTTACCAATAGTCGATCCACGATAATGGAACGTATCATGGCCGAGTCCAAACAGGGACAGTGTCGCTGTGCAGAAAATAATCCTAAAGGCCGCTGATGTCTTGCTGATGTCCGCCGGGTTGTGGACAACGTAGCAATAACAGGCTGAGGGGGTTCCTTATCTGTTCTGATTTGAAAGTTTCCTGGCGGTCATTATTCTTTCCCTCTTTTTTTTCAATGTACCATCTCAAACGGATCTCTTATCCAGTAGTGTGACTGTGGGTGAAGGATTGATGATAAAAGGGTTTTCCTCCTCAAGGACTACCATTACAGGAGCAGCAATTGAAATTGCAAAAAAATAAGAAGAAATTCAAAATTCCTCCCAAAAGATTTCAACCCAAAGGGCTTACTGTACTTTTTGAGGATCATGATATTCTGGTTGTTGATAAAACCAACGGCCTGCTTACAGTGAGTACGGATAAAGTCAAAGAAAATACAGCCTATTATCTTCTTAATGATTACGTGAAGAAAGGGAATCGAAAATCAAATAACAGGGTATTTATTGTTCATCGCCTGGATAGGGAGACTTCCGGTGTTCTCGTTTTTGCAAAAAATGAAAAGGCAAAGTATTTTCTGCAGGACAATTGGAAGAACTTTCATAAACAATATTCTGCCGTCATTTGTGGGACGTTACCTGAAAAAGAGGGTGTTATCAGTTCTTATCTCGCAGAAAACAGTATTCATAAAATGTACTCTGTCAGTAATCCTGAAAAAGGAAAGTTTGCCAAAACCGGGTATAAGGTTATCAAAGAGTCTGCAAAATACAGTATGCTTGAAGTAGATCTGATGACCGGCAGGAAAAATCAGATCCGGGTGCATTTTGCTGAACAAGGATTTGCTATTGCCGGGGATAAAAAATACGGACAAAAAGCTGGTGGTGTGAAGCGGTTGGCACTGCACGCAGAGTCCATCTCAATGGTGCATCCTTTTACAAAAGAGGAGATGACCTTTACGGCAAAGATTCCGGGATATTTCTACTCACTTGTGACAGATTGATGGCGTAGTTAAAATCAAAAATAAACCTTTTTCACCTCAGCATCTTGCTCACCCGCATCCTGTTCGCCCTGTTTAATAGCATCCGCCACACGAAAGGCAGTTTTTATCATTTCGTTGAGGCCAATTCCTTCCCAGCCAAAGCCAGTGACGTAGAGTCCTTTTTCGTGTCGCATAAGGTCATTTCGCCATTGCAAGAGAGCAGGGTAGCCTGCTTCCAGCTGAGGGATGCCACCTTTTGGTCGTAACACCTTGGCAAAGGTTGGTTCGCCTGGGAGGTCAAGGAGTTGTCGCAAATCATTAACGCTTTCACGAATCAGTGTGTCGTCGTCAAGATCCAGACGTTCCGGGTGTCTTCGGCCGCCGACCAGGGCCTCCAGCAGGATGTGGTCTTTCGGGGTGCGGCCGGGGAACATATTGGAAGAAAACAGTGCTCCCAGGCAAAATCGTTTTTCTCGCTCAGGACTCAGATAGCCAAACCCGGGAGGCAAGGTTGCACTTTTGTCAAAACCCAGAGGAATAGTAAGAATTCTAGCCTCTGGGATTGTTTGTTGTGGAGGCGTGGCTATGGGGGAAAGCAGAGACAGTGCAGGATTGACAGGGAGGGCAAGAACCAGATTACGGGCACTGATTATTTCACCGTCAAGTTCCACTTGCCATCCTTCTTCTGAACGGGAAATTGCGTTCACAGGGCAATCACAGCGAATCTCCTCCGCATCTTTTAGATTCTCCCGCAACCGTTCAGCAAGTCGTCCCATACCTGTGGGGAAACTTGTCATGGCAGGGAGTCCTTTCTTTTTATCAGGCCCTTTTTTAGCGTTTTCCTTTTTCTTTTTGAAGAGCCCCCGAATAACAGAACCATGTTCTTTTTCAATCTTCCGAACTCCAGGCATCACCCCGTCAATCACTAGTCGTTCAAAATCTCCTGCATAGGTCCCGGTGAAAACAGCGTCCACGTAAGGGAGTAAGGCCTTGCCAAAACGGTGTTCAACCCATTCGCTCACCGTGGGTTCTCCGGTGAGGGGCTTTTTGAAAAGATCGCCGGCAACTCTTATTTTTTCAAGGGGAGAGATAAGAGGTGCTTTCAATATTTTTGCCGGTGATTGGGGGATAAGCTGGAGTTTACCATGCATACAGACGTAACGGACAAACTTTGCAAGTGGAGCCTTTAACATCTCCTTGTCCAGCCCGGTTTCCTTAAGCAATTGCTGGCTTTCATCGCAGTTATCGAGAAAACCGTGTGGTCCGCCTTCGGCAAGATACCCGTCTTCTGCATGGCTTGATATTGCGCCACCGGAATGCTCAGATTTTTCCAGTAAGAGAATGGAATGATCCGGAATTTGTTTCAGCTTCCAGGCAACGGAGAGTCCGGAGAGTCCGGCGCCGATTATGATGGTATCTTTAGTGGTTGTTTTCATATATGGCTCTCTTAGGTAAGAAGTGGTGTTTGCTTGCTTCCTGAAACCGATTTGTTGATGGTGAGTTGACTTCCGGCTGCTTTGCCTAATGTGTTGGATTCCT
>JAOZLI010000090.1:0-7428 GCA_029934915.1 Desulfocapsa sp.
AAGAGTGACAAATAAATTCCTATGAAAAAAAACGCTGAACTAAGAAAAACACTTCCCTACGTGAATAAACCGGGGCGTTACCTTGGGCATGAATATAATGCAGCAATAAAAGAATGGGATGCCTGCAGCATGCATTGTGCATTGGTCTTTCCGGATTTATACGAGATAGGTATGTCCCATCAGGGCTTACAGATTCTCTATCATATTTTAAACGCCCAGGAAGACACCCTTGCCGAACGTTGCTACTGTCCTGGTCAGGATATGGAAAAACTCCTACGAGCCAAAGAACTACCATTAAGCTCCCTTGAGAACAACCAGCCGCTACAAAACTTTGATCTTCTTGGCATCACCCTGCCCTACGAACTCTGCTATACTAACATCCTCACCGTCCTTGATCTGGCAGAGATCCCATTATATGCAAAGGATCGTGATGACTCTATGCCCATAGTTCTGGGTGGAGGATCATGCAGTTTAAACCCGGAACCGGTTGCCGATTTCTTTGATGCTATCCTGCTTGGCGATGGGGAGGAGGCGATTCTTGAAATTGCAGAATGTATTAACATATCAAAAAAGAACAAGCTTTCACGGCTCGCTATCTTAACAGAACTAGCGAAGATTCCCGGAGTCTATATTCCTTCTTTTTTCGAGGCAATCTACGACGAAACAGGTGCCTTCAAACAAACAGAAGCACTGCATTCAGACTATGAGTCAGTGAAAAGACGAGTGGTTGCTGATCTTTCCCGAATGGATCATTTGCTCAATCCACTGGTACCAAATTCCAAGATTGTACACGACAGATTAGGAGTGGAAGTTGCCAGGGGATGTACTCGTGGCTGCAGATTTTGTCAGGCCGGAATCATCTACAGACCCGTACGGGAACGAACACCGGAACAAATTTTCGATCTTGCCTGCAAGGGTATTGAGAATTCCGGTTTTAACGAACTTGCATTGCTGTCACTCTCCACCGGAGATTATTCCTGCCTCTCCACAGCTCTGCCACAGCTCATGGATCGTTTTGCAAAAGAGGCTATTTCTGTTTCCATGCCCTCCATGCGTGTTGGAACCCTTACCCCAGCTCTTATGGATCAGATAAAACGGGTACGAAAAACAGGTTTCACCCTGGCACCAGAGGCCGGAAGCGAGCGTTTGCGCCGGGTAATCAACAAAGGGATCACCGAAGAAGACCTTCTCGCCACCTCAAAGGATGCCTTTGGTCTCGGTTGGAATGTGATGAAACTCTATTTTATGATTGGTCTGCCCACGGAAACTGATGAGGATATTGAGGCCATCGCAGAACTTGCAAAAAAGACCAAACAGATTGGCAGCCAGGCCGCCACAAAGGGTCGACAGCAAATCAACGTCAGTGTTGGTACCTTTGTGCCTAAACCACATACGCCTTTTCAGTGGAACGGCCAGATTCCAATGGAAGAGAGCCGCAATAAAATTAACGCCCTGAAAAGAATGCTGCCCCGAAAAGGGATTAATCTCAAATGGCATGATCCCGAACAGAGTTTTCTAGAGGGTGTCTTTTCCCGGGGTGACAGGCGTCTCAGTGCACTTCTTGAAACTGCCTGGAGAGATGGTGCACGGCTCGATGGCTGGTCCGATTATTTCAATCTTGCCCGTTGGCAACAGGCCGCGGAGACGTGTGGACTGAACCTTGACGACTATCTCTTGCCAAGAGATATCGATGGAGTTCTGCCCTGGCAACATCTGCAAAGCGGTATTGATGACAGTTTCCTGAAAGAGGAACTGGAAAAAGGAATGGCCGAAGGCTACACGCCTGATTGCAGGTATCACAGTTGTCAAAAGTGCGGACTCTGTGATTTCAAGACACTTCAACCCATTGTTGTTGACAGAAAACAGGAGTTAGAACCTCCCACAGTGTCAACCGACAAACGCATCGCAGGACAATCCCCGAAAACTGAGGATCTCCACTTTAAATATAGAGTCAACTATTCCAGGTTAGGAGATATCTGTTATCTGGGCCACCTGGAAATCCTGCAGGTTGTGTTTCGCATCCTGCGTCGTGCCAATATTCGCACCAATTTTTCTCAAGGATTCAATCCGTCTCCAAAGGTATCTTTTGGGCCTGCACTTCCTGTGGGCACAAGGAGCATGGCTGAATATTTTATAATGGATCTGCCAAAGCCATTGTCAGACCTGAGTACGGCAAAAAACAATATGAATGAGCAGATGCCTCCGGGCCTTCTGGTACAGGATATCAGCCTGCACAGTGGTTCTATCCCGCAGCATATTATCAGTTCCTACGAACTCACCCTGGATCCTCCACTTTCAAGTGCTGACAGGGCAAGTTTTGACGATTTTATGACCAAAGACAGCTTTATCATCACACGAACCCGGAAACGAAAAACAAAGGAGATCAATATTCGTCCATTTATCGACTCTCTGGAATTTCGAAAAGATGGAATACTTGAAATGAAAGTTATCAGCCAGGCAAGTGTGGCCGGGGTAAAGCCCTTGGAGGCAGTGGCCGCCATTCTTGATAAACCTATGGATGATTTTTTATCATCTGAAATTTTAAAAACGGGCTGGCAGGAAATTAGGGAATAAAAACAAATAACTTCCGCATTTAGCCGCTCAGGTTTAGGTTAGTTTTTATCGGTCTGATTGAAGGAAACCGCAGGCGTAGCTGGCTACGTTGAGGATTTCGTGATTGAAGAACGATCAAAAATGGCCTGAAGATGAGATGGATAAATCGGAAAGTTAATTGTTTTTCATTCCCAGGTAAATCCTGTTGCACCCTGCAGTAGTATCGTGTAAATGTTTTATGGTTGATATATTCCGAAACCACCGGGGACAGAATGATTTTCGTAAAAAGACTCGAAAAAAATTCAGTCCCCTAAGTTCTGATGCCAAAAGAACGTAGGAGCTTGCCCCTGCGAGCGCTTGTACCCTTCGTTCGGGTGATTTGCTGTAAATCACCCGCAAAAATGGTACTATCGCTCGCAGGGGCAAGCTCCTACCTAAAAATCACGTTATATATGGCTCACACAAAACAATATAAGGAGAATCACATGACAACAAAGAAAATCGTCCTCCGCGACGATCAAATGCCCACTCAATGGTACAACGTTGGCCCTGATATTCCAAATGGCTTACTCCCCCCTCTGGATCCTGAAACCAAAGAACCCATAAGCCCGGAAAAGCTCGGTGCCATTTTCCCAATGGCTCTTCTCGAGCAGGAAATGTCTCAGGAACGTTTTGTTGATATCCCTGAAGAGGTAATGGATGTCCTCAAGATCTGGCGTCCATCTCCCTTGGTTCGTGCCAGAAGCCTTGAGCAGGCCCTTGGTACAAAATCTAAAATATATTTTAAAAACGAAGGTGTATCACCCGTTGGCTCTCATAAGCCAAACTCTGCGGTACCCCAGGCATACTATAATGCCAAAGAAGGGATCAAACGCCTCGCCACCGAAACCGGAGCCGGCCAGTGGGGTTCTGCACTTTCTTTTGCCACCCAGAAATTTGGTATTGAATGCAAGGTCTATATGGTTCGCGTTTCTTTTGACCAGAAGCCCTATCGTAAATCAATGATGCACACCTTTGGTGGTGAAATTGTAGCAAGTCCTAGTGAAGACACTGTGATTGGTCGTCAAATTCGGGAACAATATCCTGATACTGCCGGATCTCTTGGTATTGCAATCTCAGAAGCCATTGAAGATGCCGCCGGACGAGATGACACCAATTATGCCCTGGGTTCTGTTCTCAATCACGTTATCTTGCACCAGTCCATTATTGGTCTTGAAGCGCAGAAGCAGATGCAGATCGCAGGTGACTATCCTGACGTCATTGTGGGCTGCTGTGGTGGTGGATCAAACTTTGCTGGTCTTGCATCACCCTATATACCCGATTATCTTGATGGGAAAAATATCCGTTTTGTTGGTGTAGAACCAGCATCCTGCCCAACACTCACCGCAGGAAGGCTTGCCTACGATTTTGGTGATGTGGCACAGACAACCCCACTGTTAAACATGTACACCCTGGGACATGATTTTATCCCTCCTGGAATCCATGCCGGTGGTCTTCGTTATCATGGAATGGCGCCCATTGTTTCTGCAATGGTTCGGGAAAAAATCATTGATCCTATCAAAGTGCATCAGATGGAATGTTTTGAAGCAGGTGTTCTCTTTGCCAGGACTGAAGGTATTATCCCAGCTCCTGAGACCTGTCATGCCATTCGTGGTGCCATTATTGAGGCGACCCGTGAATTAGATAAACCACAGACTATTCTCTTTAACTTTTCTGGTCACGGTCTTATTGATATGGCATCCTATGACAAATATTTCTCAGGTGATCTCCACGATTACGATTATCCAAAAGAAGCCATTGCCGCTTCCATGGAGAAATTACCAAAAATTTAGTGGACCTTATATTTTGCTAACACTAGGTGTAGGAGCCCGCCCCCGCGGGCGAAGCATAGCAGTATCGCAAGCATTGATCGCCCGCAGGGGCAGGCTCCTACAATTGTGCTCTCATTCTTTTGGGATAGTTTTTCTTTTTTCCCTCATCACCTTTTCCCCTTGTCAGGCCAATGAGCTTGCTGCCATTGACAAATATATCCAAAATGGTGGATATGCCCTTAGCAAGAATGGTAAAATCACTTACTCTGACAACATCCATACCCGCTTTATTCCCGCCTCCACCATCAAACTCGTAACGAGTCTTGCGGCATTGCACATTCTGGGACCTGATTTTCGTTTTCAGACCCATCTTTTTCTTGATTCTGAACAAAACCTTATTATTCAAGGTTTTGGTGATCCCTTTCTTGTTTCTGAAAAAGTAGATATCATCACCAGACTTGTAGCTAAACATGGCGTCACTGAAATCAACAATATCATTCTGGATGACAGTGCCTTTGCACTAGAATCAGCACCCGATGGTTCCAGAAACTCAAGAAAACCCTACGATGTTATGTGTTCTGCTCTGGCCGTCAATTTTAATACTGTACCCCTCAAAATTTACAACCAGGCCAAAATTCAATCCCCCGAACCGCAAACGCCCTTTTTACCATTGATGGGAGCAATAGGAAAAGAACTCTCCAGTGGAATTCACCGGGTAAATATCGATGCATTTCCCAGGCAATCGTCGTTATCAAACAGTCTCCTCTATTGCGGTCAGCTCTTTCAGTCATTACTGATGCAACATGGAATCGAAATTACAGGAAGCATTAAACGAGGACAGGTGCCAATACAAGCAGTCCCCTTACTCTCTTTTAAAGCCAGTGAAACGGTAAGTGAACTTATCGAATCCTGTCTTTTGTCTTCAAACAATTTTATGGCAAATCAGCTTTACCTTGCCCTTGGAAGCAAAAAATATGGTTTTCCTGCAACCTGGAAAAAAGCCAAACGAGTCATGGATGATTTTATTGTAAGCGAACTCCACCTCACCACACAGCAAATCACCATGATTGAAGGATCTGGATTATCAGAAAAGAACCGGATCACTCCAGAAGCAATGATGCAGGTATTAGAACGTTTTCGTACCCATGCTTCTTTGATTCCCATCAAATATGGAACCCGTATGAAATCAGGAACCCTGTCAAAGTCAGGAGTTTTTTGTTATGCCGGTTATATCCCAAACGGTAGAGAAAATGGATCTTTTGTTATTTTTCTTAATCAAAACAGCAACCGTCGTGATCAAATCCTGAAGTTACTTTATCGTCTATAAAATTCTGCAATTACCACTAATTACTATTGTTCACACAGACATTCCTAACATATTACGATTTTTGTTCTTATGAACATAATTCTCAAAGTGATGAATATTGCTACCAACTTAAAAAAAGCTGTGATATATTATTTTATGATAATCAGTTTCAGGTGGAGAGAGAACTCTTTACTTATTATTTCTTTAAAATGGAGGAAACATGAAGAAGAATTTCCTAAAACTAGTACCTTTTTTTATCATGGCATCATTTCTGGTGACCGGATGTAATCAGGATACCAGTTCAACCGCAAGTGCGGTTAAGCCTGTAGTTGAGGCAAAGGCTCAAAAACCCCAAGGACCTTCCTATAAAGGTAATGTCGTGGGATTGTCCAACAAAGCCAAATCTATTTCCATTCAGGTCGGCAAAGGAAAAAAAGCCCAGACTATAATGGTTAAATTTGATGACAACACCAAGGGTGTTGAACATGCATCAAAGGGTCATGCGTCCATTATTTTTTACGAAATGCGTGATGGCCAGCCGTGGGCAACAGTGGTCAAGCCTAAACTTGCCAAAATGCCCAAAGGGGTCACAGAGATAAAAGTTGCAGAATTACAAGATATTATAGAAAGCGAGACTAACTTCGTACTTATTGATGCAAGACCTGCAGCGCGCTATGCAGCAGGACATATTGAAGGTTCTATTAATGTCGGTGTAAAAACATACAAAAAAGTAGCTTTTGGTGTTCTACCAAAGGACAAAGACACGCTGCTCGTTATGTATTGTGGAGGGCCCACATGAGGCATGTCAACTAAAGTCGCCGGTTCGGCGGTTAAAGATGGCTATACCAATGTAAAAGTTTTCCTTGATGGAGAGCCTGCATGGATAAAAGCAGGGAATGTGTTTTATGCCAGTAAAGGAAACATCAATAAAGGGAATATCGTCCTTATCGATTTACGTTCCAATAAAAAATCAGCAGCTGGACGTATTGCACGCTCTGTGACCTTACCCTATGCTGACGACACCTTCGATGACAACATAGAGGAGATCCCAAGAAAAGCCCACATTGTCCTCTACAGTGACTCCGCAGAAGAGGCAACAGATGCGATTTCGGATCTGCGTGACGAAGGATACAAGAAACTTGCTCTTGTATACGGGAATTATGCCGGCTGGGTCAAGGCTGGTGGAAAAACAATTTCGGGACCTGTTACCACAGAAATTAACTGGGTTCGAATACTTGGCAAAGGTGAAGTTGGTAAAGAAGATTTCCTTAAAGCTGCAACCGGAAAAGATACAGGTGCAGTTATCCTTGATGTACGAACAGCAGATGAAGTGGCTGAGGGTGCCTTTGTAAATTCCATTCATGTACCACTTGATGCAATTGGAAAGAATCTCAATAAGATTCCAAAGGATAAGAAAATCTACGTTCACTGTACAACAGGTGCGCGGGCAGATATGGCGGCCGTGGAACTCAACAAGAATGGCTACAAGGCTTTTTTCTTTGTAGCAAATATTGATTGTGATGGGAATGAGTGTGAAGTAGAAGATTAATTTCTTTATTACTATCTTTTTCTTAGGGAGAAGCGTGCATGTGCACGCTCCTCCCTTTTTTTTTGTACTTCCTGCTTAAATGCTATAACATGAGATATAAGGACTCGGAAATAAGAAGAAATAAGGGGACAGAATTTTTTTTCGGGAATAAGGAATAAGAATTAAGGGGGGGACAGGAATTAAGGGGACTGAATTTTTTTCGGGAATAA
>JAOZLI010000090.1:7528-9502 GCA_029934915.1 Desulfocapsa sp.
ATAAGAATTAAGGGGGGGACAGGAATTAAGGGGACTGAATTTTTTTCGGGAATAAGACATAAGAATTAAGGGGACAGAATAATTTTCGGAAAAAGACTCGAAAAAAATTCTGTCCCCTTAATTCCCGAAAATCATTCTGTCCCCTTAATTTCCCCCTTAATTCCCAAAAATCATTCCGTCCCCTTATTTCCAGGTAAGGACGAAATTGCAATTGCAGGTAACCATAGCTTAGAGCTTTTTCTGCGAGAGAACCAACGGTATGAGCAAACAACATTCAGAACCCAGTACACTCTTTCTTGAAGAGCAGCTTGTCATCGGGAACGAGGAAAAATCCCAAACAATAACCATCTCAGAACTGGTTAAGAAAAACCAGCCGCTTCTTTCCTGTTCTATTCCTGATAAATCCTTAAAACCAGACTCAGATGACTATCCAATACGCGCTGGCAGAAACACATACTTTTCAGAGGACAGCAAAACAATTATGGCCAGTATCATTGGCTACCCTCGAGTTGATGCCATGGAAGTCGCAGAAGGTAAAGAACCTGTTCTGCTGGTTTCCGTCAATCCTTTTGTGCGCATTTCCACTGATTCCATGCAGGCAACCCTTATCCTCCAACCTTCTGTAAAGAAAGGATTAAACGCACGTAACGAAACACTACCAGAACTACTCAAGGAAGCAAATATCACCTTTGGTATCAATGAAATCACAATGGGAAAAGCATGTCAAATCCTTGAGGACGGATGTGATGATTTTTATGATATTCCCATTGCCACTGGCCAAGCTGCAGTTTCGGGTAAAAACGAACAATTGGAATTTGCATTTGAAATTGGTCCCATTGCCGGAAAAATACTGGAAAACGGCAGCATTGACTTTCGTGAACGAAAAATCATGATTGGAGTCAGCGAAAACGAGCTTCTTGCCATACGTGTTCCTGCAATACCCGGTGTTACCGGCATGAACGTAATGGGCGAGGAGATAGAACCTGATGGTGGCCATGAAATAGATTTTAAAATTTCAGACGATACCAGTTATGACGAAGAAAGCGGTGAAGTCCGTGCCACCAAGGCCGGTGTTCTTACCGTGGTTAATGACTCGCAAATCAGGGTTTGTTCCAGGCAGGACATTAAAGGGGACGTCGATTACGAGACCGGAAATGTTGAATCAAAAAATTGTGTTACTGTCCGGGGGTGTGTACAACCGGGTTTCAAGATTGAGGCAGCCGGAGATATAGAAATCCACAAGGAAGTCATGTCCGGCACACTGGAGTCCGATTCTAACATTGTTGTAAAAGGTGGTATCACTGGACAAAACACTGAAATTAACGCAAAGGGTGATGTTGATATCCTATTTATTGAACAGGGAAAAATAACAGCCGGCGGCAATGTCGTTATCCGAAAACAGACCTATTACAGTGACGTTTCAGCAGGCGGCGATATCATGTACAAATATGCCGGCCAACTGATTGGTGGCAATATCATAGCCGGTGGTCAACTTATGGTTGCCAACGTGGGCTCTGACAATTCCACCCCTGCGATGCTTGCAGCTGGCGTTGATATTGAACGATACTATTTGTACAAAGAATTAAAACAGACTCTACTTCAACAACAGGATGACATTATTCAATGGTTGCAACGCCATGGTGGAAGTGCAAAATCAAGAAAAATCAGGAAAATGGAAGCACTGGTGGATGAGACCAAGATGAAACTGTTGAAAGTAAACATGATTCCCGGAACAGGAAAATATTCGCGGGTTGGTGCCCCTCAGGATGCCTCCGATGATGGACAGACTGAAGGCGAAGAAACGAACGCCCTTGATATTGCAAAAATCAGTATTGATATTCACGGAACCATATTTTTCGGAACCGAACTGCGCATTGGCAACAGAACGATGACTCTTGCAAAAACCATATCCAATCGCCGGATTAAGTTAAAGAAAAACCTTAAAGGCCTTATTGCAACGCCTCTTAAGGGACG
>JAOZLI010000329.1 GCA_029934915.1 Desulfocapsa sp.
AATGGCCTGGTACGGCATTACTTTATGCGTCAGGGACCGACGGTGGCCGATATTCAGGTTAATCTTCTGCCTAAACATGAACGTAGCCTGCAAAGTCATGATATTGCAGTGCGTGTTCGTCCGGCAATTGCGGCAATAGCAAAAAAGTATGGTGCTGCGGTTGCAGTTGCTGAAGTTCCTCCCGGGCCTCCGGTTTTGCAAACGCTGGTGGCAGAGATCTATGGGCCGGATGATGCCTGTCGTGTGAAACTGGCTGCTGCGGTAAAGGATATTTTTGATACCACCGAGGGTGTGGTGGATGTGGATTGCTACAGGGAAGCTGATCATAAACGCCTGCTTATTACGGTGGATAAAGAAAAAGCCGCCCTGAATCATATCACCGAGGGGGAGATTACCCGTGCAGTACAGATTGGTATGCGTGGGCTGTCCTTTGATCTTTTCCATCAGCCTCGTGATAAAGAAGAGATTAATATGGTGCTGGAATTACCAGTTGCTATGCGGGCCTCCATTGAAGGAGTACTTAATATTGGTATGCGCTCGGCCATGAATCCACTGGCTCCCCTGGTGCCCATTAGAGAATTGGTTCATGTGGAACAGGTTCTTGTGGATCAACCGATTTATCGAAAAAACCTCAAACCTGTTATTTATGTGACAGGGGACGTGGCCGGTAAAGTTGCAAGTCCTGCCTATGCTATTTTTGATATGAATGAACGCTTGGCAGAGCTTAATCCTGCGGATTACGGCGGCACAGGTGAAAAAATAGAAGTATATAATTTGAATCAACCGTTTACCAATGCAGAACCTGCCATGAAATGGGATGGGGAGTGGCATATCACTCTGGAAGTGTTCAGGGATCTCGGTATTGCCTTCTGTGTGGTGATGATTCTTATCTATATGCTTATGGTTGGTTGGTTTAAAGATTATTTCACACCTCTGGTGGTGATGGCCGCTATTCCCTTTTCGCTGATTGGTGTATTGCCGGCACACTGGGGATTTGGTGCTTTTTTTACAGCAACTTCCATGATCGGTTTTATGGCCGGAGCCGGAATTGTTGTGCGAAATTCTATTATCCTGGTGGATTTTATCGAGCTCCGTATTTCCCACGGTTTGCCTCTTGATGAGGCGGTGGTGGAGGCAGGAGCTGTGCGATTTCGCCCCATGCTGCTGACGGCTTTGGCTGTTATGGTGGGTGCCTCGGTGATCCTTGCTGATCCGATCTTTCAGGGATTGGCAATATCGCTTATGTTTGGTGAAATTGCCTCGCTTCTTGTAAGTCGGATGGCAGTACCTGTCCTCTATTATATGCTGAAAAAGCATGAATCCCAAAAAATGGCTAAATTGAATAATGTCGAATCAAATATATAGTCTCACAGCCAGTTGTGCAGCTGGACTTGAAACGCTGGTCGCAAATGAAATTAAAGAATTTGGCGGTCAGGATATCGAAAGTGCCAGGGGGCTAGTCACCTGGCGTGGCACCCTTGAAGCAGCGTACCGAACCTGTCTCTGGTCCCGTTTTGCCTCCCGTATTTTCCTGACCATTGCAGAGTTTTCAGCCCTGGATGAGGACGCACTGTATGACGGTGCGTCTACGGTGGATTGGGAAAATCATATGACACTGCAAAACACCTTTGCAGTAGATTGCAGCGTAAATAGTTCCAATATCACTCATAGTCGTTTTGCAGCGCTCAGGGTAAAAGATGCACTGGTGGATCAGTTTCGTGATAAGTACGACGATCGACCCAGCGTAGATGTTGCACGACCCAATCTTCGAATTCGTCTTTATATCTATAAAAATCAGGCGACACTTTCCCTGGATCTTTCCGGTGAAAGTCTGCATATGCGTGGCTATCGTGCCGAAGGTGGCGGAGTGGCTCCCTTAAAAGAGAGTCTTGCTGCTGCCATTGTTGCTTTTGCCGGGTGGAACAAAGAAACAGGCAAGGATACCATGCTCCTTGATCCCATGTGTGGTTCCGGGACATTGCTTATTGAAGCAGCGCTGATGTATGGTGATGTGGCACCTGGACTTTCTCGTAATTACTTTGGTTTTTCTGGCTGGAAAAAGCATGATAAAAAACTCTGGTCACGTCTTGTTGAGGAGGCCATTGAACGTGAAGACATTGGCCTTGAACGGGATTGGCCCATGATTCTAGGCTATGATGCCGACCCACGAGCCGTGGCCATTGCCCGCAAAAATATCGGGAATGCTGGTCTGGAAGAACATATAGTTGTCAAACAGAACCAGCTTGCCCACTTGCGTCGCCCAGCGGCTAAAGGTTTGCTTGTAACCAATCCGCCATACGGTGAACGTCTTTTTGAAAAAGAAGAGGCTGAAGAGTTGCACAGAGGCCTTGGACGCATCTGTAAAACAGAGCTTGAAGGATGGCAGCTTGGGATTTTTACGGCTAATCCTGAATTTGGTGACCGTATGGGCATCAAATGGGAGCAAAGCCACCGCCTGTATAATGGCCCCATTAATTGCCGTCTCTTTTGCGGAGAAGTTAAAGCAGATATTGATCGTGACTTTGAGTGGCATATCTGTCCAGATAAGGGGCCGGATGCGGGAATTGAATTTGCTAACCGGTTGCGTAAGAATACCAAGAAACTGATGAAATGGGCAAAGCGTGAAAATGTGCGCTGTTTTCGTCTCTATGACCGGGATTTACAGGAATACAATGTCTCGGTGGATATTTACGAAAAATGGATTCTGGTACAGGAGTATGTTGCTCCGTCCACTATCGATGAACAGCTTGCAAAAGATCGTTTTGGGCAGGTGCTGGCCCAGGTACGTCACCTCTTCAGTGTCCGCCGGGATCGGGTTTTTATCAAAACCAGAAGGAAACAGAAGGGCAAAGCGCAGTACCAGAAACAGGGAAGCCGGAAAAAGATGCACG
>JAOZLI010000091.1 GCA_029934915.1 Desulfocapsa sp.
CTTTGACAGCTCCAAGATCCTGTCCCAGCCGTCACGCACAACACCGGGAAGAACCTGAGCCGTCACCCCTGCATCCCTTGCACGCCCAAGCACTTCTTGAAACACCTCTGCAAACACCGGCAAATCAATATGGCTGTGCGTATCTATCAAATCTTGCCTCTTTTTATCTTAGACACCTTGAGCCCTTTTGACTATTAGCGGCCAGTAATGATATCGCAGCTACGCTAAGTTAATATCTTTCTCTATGAGCGTTGTGGTGTATTTAGTTTTTAAATAACCACTAGGTGGCGAGAATCTAGAATTGTTAAAAACCATGCTATCGATTAAGTGCAGTAAGGTCGTGACCAGACCAACCCACAGGTCGGATTTTTAAAAAGCAGAACTCGCCTTAGAAATAATAACCAAAATTGATATTAAACCGAGAATTCCATTGATCGTTACCGTTCACGCCAAAGTCACCAACCCCGTGGTTAATATTAGTGTAATCATCGCCCTTATCCCCGATAAACAGATTACCATCCGACAGGGCGTAATCGGTGTATATGTACCAGCCGCCACTGGCCCAGGCAGCACCAACAATGAACATATTAGAGTTGTTGGATTTATCATCGTCTTTCAGAATGGAGCTGTATTCAACGTAAGGGAGAACAGAATCGAGCCAAGGGATTTGCGGAGTCTTGACAGTGTAGCTCACTGATAGTGCGCCAATCCACGCTTTTGTTGCTGTCGGCCAGGCAAAGTCAAAGGCACCCATGGGAAGCAGTTCATCGGTACCGAGCGGGTTGTCAGCCTCAATATCATATTCATAACGGGTCAACTGGCTTGCAATCTTAAGCGCATTCCAAGTGTTTACCATATGGATGGATCCTGCCCAATGACTGCCGTCACTAGCCTGTTTCCCATCGAGTTGGCCATATTCAATGGAAATACCGAGATCCGTGGGAACAACAATTCGCTCAAAACCGTAAATGGCTCGCATGTTGAACTGATTTCGTTCCTCATAGCCGTTTACCGCAGAGCTTACGACATCACCGTTTTCATCTATGGCAGAACGCCAGGTGACCGCATCAAAGCTGTAGCGAGCGCTGTCCTCACTTGCTCCGTTCCAGTTTCCTTCACCACTGTAATACCAGGCGACGCCAATATCCCAGTTTCCATGTTGAACCAAATATTTAATGCCGAGATCCTGGTCGTCCGCAAGCCCCACATAATAATGCTGATCAAAAAACCAGCTCTGTGATACGCCGTAGGGACCGGGACCAAATGGAACCCGGTTTACTCCTGCCTGAACCTGACCAGCATCTTTAAAGTCGTAACCCAGCCAACCGGTGTGCAGAAAATTATAACCATCATACCAGCGATATTCAAACTTACCGATCCATTGCTGGTAATCAAGGGAAAGATTGAGACGAAAGGTGTCCAGTTCAAAGTTGCCGCCATTGCCGCCCCTGGATGGGGAGTCTCCAGCATCGCTGTAATCGCCTATAACATAGTTGACCCGCATTGCCCCGCCAATGGTCACGGGGCCAAGGGTAATGTCGGTGGATTCAGGTTCAGCGGACGACGCGACGTTTTTTATATTTATCCCTTCTTCACCCTTTGCTTTTTCAAGTTCTGCCGTGGCTTCTTTCAGCTGTTCTGCCAGGTCGGCAACATGTTGTTCCATCGCCTGGATCTTCGGGGATGGAACTTTTTCCTCAGCCTGGGCCGGAGAGAGAGCAAAGAATAGAGCGATGGTGCCAAATAGTAGCAAAGAATTTTTTGCCATCAAGCCCTTCACGAGTTTAGAATGCACTGTTCTTTGATTATTCATTGGCTGTTTTCCATTGTAATTATTCAGATGTTCTCAAAACCCGGTTAAATTCCAACCCCTTTAAAACTTGAGTAAACTCGGAACCGTAACTGTTCAGAAGTGCCCAGGTTCGTTCAGGCTGGTCGCCGTAGTGTACGATTTTGTACATGAGGCGTCCAGACCGGACGAAAATGGGTGCTGCTGGACAGTTACCTTCCTTTTACGTTTCAATGTTTTCTACAACGGTGGTTACAACCTCGGTCACCTCATGCTCCTGCATTGTTTTTTTCACCGCCTTTTGTACGGCATTCTCCACGTACATTTCATTGGAAAAGCCGATAAAGAGGGAATACACACCAACCAGCAGGACAATTGCAAAGGGCAGACCGGTACAGACGGAAGCAGTCTGCAGTGTTGCCAGGCCGCCACCGATCAACAGGACAGCGGCTATCACCCCTTCAACAATTGCCCAGAATACCCGCTGTGGTGTGGGTGAATCCAGTTTTCCACCCGATGTCAGATGATCAACCACCAACGAGCCGGAATCAGAAGAGGTTACGAAGAATATTGTCACCAGTAGAATGGCGACCAGTGACAGTACCTGAGTAAGTGGATAATGCTGCAGCATCACAAACATGGCAGTGGCCACATCATCCTTCACTGCAGTGACGATATCCACGGTTCCACTTGCCTGTAGAGAAATTGCGGCCCCGCCAAAAATAGACATCCAGAGAAAGGAGAGCATGGTCGGAATAAAGATAACACCCAGAACAAATTCTCTCACCGTCCTTCCTTTGGAAATACGGGCAATAAACATACCGACAAAGGGAGACCATGAGATCCACCAGGCCCAGTAAAATACAGTCCAGGAACCTTGCCAGTTGCTTTCAAGAAAGGTTTCCGTCCACAGGGCGAGCTCCGGAAAGATATAAAAATAGTATCCGACATTCTGAGTTGCCCCTCTCAAAAGGTAAACAGTTGGCCCCACAAAAAGGAGGACGAGCATAAAGAGTGCAGCCAGGATCATATTTCCCTGGCTAAGGTATTTAACTCCCTTATCAAGTCCTGACATTACAGAAAGAACAGCAAAACCGGTAATGACAAAGATGATAATAACCTGGGTGGTGGTGCTGACATCAACACCAAATAGAAAATTCAGACCGGCATTAACCTGCTGCACGCCAAGCCCCAATGAAGTTGCTAAACCGACCAGCGTCGCCAGCACTGACAGAACATCAATGAGGTTACCCCAGAAACCATAAATTTTCTCACCCAGTAACGGATAAAAAATGGACCGAATAGTAAGGGGAAGGCCTCGGTTATAAGCAAAAAAGGCCAGTCCCAAACCAACAATGGCATAAATGGCCCAGGGATGCAGACCCCAGTGAAAAAAAGTTACTCCCATGGCCGCCCGGGCCGCTTGGGGCGTCTGCGCTTCAATCCCATCGAACATTGGCGAGGGCGAGGCGTAGTGGTACATGGGCTCACCCACACTCCAGAACATTAGACCTATCCCCATACCAGCACTGAGCAGCATAGCAAACCATGCAGGAGTAGAAAACTCCGGCTTGGCATCAATACCACCGAGACGAATGGTACCGAATCGACCAAAAGCAAAGTAAAAAGCTGCCACGATGAAGATATTGGAGGCCAGGATTAGAAACCAGCCAGTGGTGGTGGTAATAGATTCCAGGGCCGATTTGAAAAAGGCACTGGTGTCCTGCTTAAACATCAGGGTAAGAATGATAAAAACAAGAAGAATGGCGGTGGAAGAGAGGGTGACATGAGGGTGGATATCAAACCCGTATCCGGCCCAGTTTGTATCACCCGGCTCCCTGTCCGGAGCATCGTCTTCCACCGACGCGGTGGGGCGGATTTGTAAACCTTTAAAAATATCCCGCTCAAGAATGGCCTTTTCCCTGGCCTTTTCCTCCACCTTTTTCAACTCTTTTGCAAGAGCTGCTTCTTTTTCAGCTTGTTTTTCGTTTGTATAATGACTCACTTCCCTGCTCCTTTTTTCCTACTCCATTCTTCTGTTTATTTCAAACAGACGCAAAAGTAATACATGTATTTATCTATCACTGACAAATCCTGTTAAAGCAAGTATCGTGCGAACAAATTTACAATAACAATTTTCACTCTTAAGGAAAACTACCATGACTCCCGAAGATATGCGAGAAAAGGCAATGGATCTTTTCAAAAAACGTTTCCACTGAAGCCAGGCCATCCTGACCGTGGGTCTGGAAAAGATAAACCAACAAGACGAAAATGTGATCAAAGCCGTTGGCGCTTTCGGTGGCGGGATTGCCAGTTCAGGTTCCACCTGCGGTACACTTCTGGGTGCAGTGGCAGCGGTATCTGCTCTACATAGTAGAGGAAGCCTGGAAGGGAAAGAAAACCCGCGTATGTGGGGAACCGGGAAGCGACTTGTTAAAGCATTTGACAAACTTACTGAAGAGTTTGGCGGCAATACCTGTAGGGAAATTACTCTGATGGAATGGACTGATCGGGAAGCAGTTAAAGACTACTACTCCAACCCTGACAGTCGGCGTAAAATTTGTATCCAGCTGGTTGGTGATCTGGCATTCACTCTTGGAGAAATTTTAGAAAAAGAAATGGCACGACTTGATTAAGGTAAAACACCACGAGCCCGAAAAGGTTGATAGAGCGGATCGCCAATCAGCACCATTTTCCAGGAGATAAAGGGTAAACTAAGGGAATACGCCTCAACCAGGGTAAAATCACCGTCGAGGAGTAATCCAAAAAAGACCTGTGGAAAGGGAAATGCCTGCACATAAGGTTCACCAACCGGGCCAATGGTTGCCGCCACACCATCTTCAAGGAGTCTTTTACACCAGACCTGGCTGTCCTTTTTTTTCAGTGTTGTGCATTCTGCGCTTGCGATATGGTAAGCCACAGCACCCTGCTGCCATTCAAAAGCATCTACATATTTTGCCAAACTATACCAGCCGCAATAGAGGGCTGCTTCCGGGGCTTGGCCTGCTGCAAAAAGGCTGCCTTTTTCATCAAGGATCGTTGGCAAAACGGGTTTTGTAATCCTGGCCGCCTGATGGATTGCATTATCATACAGGCCATAGCCCTGCAATTTTTTCTTTTTCTCAGGTTCGGGCCAGCGGGCATCAAAATAGGCTGTTCCAATCAAGCCCTTTTCCTCAACGGCTAAACTGTCTGTAATCACTCGACGTACTGTAGCAGCATCCGGCCCATCCAGGCGGGATACCATAAGTACCTGGCCTTTCTTATATGTGGTTTTCTGTCTTTGAAATTTTACAAAATAAGGATTTGCAACCCAATCATCCACCGGTGCATCTTCAACCTTTACAAGGCTGAGTTCCGAGTCAACTGAAGCCACAGGATCACGCTGGCGACGTGTTGTATGGTTCTGTTTTGCTTCCTGGCTTTTAGGAGAAGACAAGCGACCATCAATACGAAGGGGCATCCCGTAAAAGAGTAACAGGCAACTGATGTTCGGTTTGTCCTGCAAAAACTTTCGCACGGGTGCTGCGATTTCATCGTCGTAAAAATGACGCGCTATTCCTTCGTTGGCGGCCGTTTGAATGACAAGCAGATTTTCGGAGGGAATCTGTCGTTCCTGCATATAAAAACGCGCCAATTCCACGCCATCCTTCTCCTGCCCGTTGGCAACTACGAGAATTTCGTTGGGAGAAAGAGCTTGGGCACTGGCGGCAAAGTATAAGACAAACAGAGCAAAACTGAAAAAAATGATTATCAATTTTCGAGACATTCGGCTATGTAACCGTTTGCCAGTGCTACAGATTCGTTCAAGCGGGACGCCGTAGTGTACGATTTTGTACATGAGGCGGCTCGATCGGACGAATATGGAGTGCTGGTGAACGGTTACCAAAACATCAAATCAGATATTTAACTAAGGCAAAGCCACCAACAAGAAGGACAAGAAAAACAATGGAAAGAATATTGAAATACTTTTCAATAAAATATTTTACAGGAGGTCCAAATTTCCAGATAAAGACAGCAACCAGAAAAAATCTAGCCGACCGGGAAACCAGAGAAGCCAGCATAAAGGTAGGAAAATTAATATGAAACGCTCCAGCCGTGATAGTAAACAACTTATACGGTAAGGGGGTAAACCCTGCAGCGCCAACTGCCCAGGCATCGTACTCCTGATACAGGCTCTGGACGGTGAGATACTTCTCACTGAGTCCATAAAAACCCATAATTGGAGTACCAACACCATCCATAAACCACATGCCAAGACCATAGCCAAAAGCACCACCAAGGACAGATCCCGCAGCACACATGGCAGCGTACTTAAAGGATTTTTTAGGGACTGCAATGCAAAGAGCAATCAGAAAGACATCGGGAGGAATAGGAAAAAAGGAAGATTCGACAAAGGCGATGGCAAAAAGTACCCAGATTCCATAGGGAGTCTGCAACCACTCCATACACTGGTCGTACAGACGACGCATGATTCCTTTTTTCTGTTCTTGTATTGCTTCAACCATTCCAGCCATGTGCTCCTATCAAGCTAACGAATCTGACACTCTCAAGTGTTTCTATTTCCACATCATCACCCACCTTTTTAACATACTGCAATTCCTGCACATCACGATCGCCAACCGGAATCACCATTCTGCCATTTTCTGCCAGTTGCTCCACAAGCGGTTTTGGGACCTCAGGTCCTCCGGCAGTGACAATGATTGCATCGTAGGGTGCGTGTTCCTGCCAGCCAAGGGTTCCATCATCGAGGCGGGAAAGGATATTGTAATAATGCAATCGATCAAATATTTTGCGGGCTCCTGCAAGCAGGGAATTAATACGCTCCACGGTATAGACTTTTTCACAGAGCCTTGAAAGCACTGCGGCCTGATACCCTGAACCGGTACCTATCTCGAGCACTTTTTCTGAACCGGTAAGTTGTAAGGCCTCAGTCATGGCTGCCACAACCAGGGGTTGGGAAATGGTCTGATCGCCACCAATGGGCAGGGGATGGTCACCATAGGCACAAGCTTGCATGGCATCATCGACAAACAAATGTCTTGGAACTTCTGCCATGGCCTGTAAAACACGCTGATCACTCACGCCACGAGCCTGGAGTTGATCACGAACCATGCGTTCCCGAACTGTTTCGAAACTATCGCTCACTGCTCTATCTCTTGCCAGTGGTAGTCATCCTGCCAATCGAATTCATCGTCTTCGTGCCCACGGTAGCGGCATGTTTTGACGATCTCGCCCTCAAAGCTTATCATCACCATGGCATAGCCATTGGCATCAAAGACATCACCCACAAGTGGAGTGTCCTGCATCATTGCCCGATCTTCCTCGTAATACACCCACTCTTCGATGTCATCACTTAACTTTCGTTTCGAATCGGGATCTCCCATCAGCCGTAGCACTTCTTCTTTAGTAGTGTCACCGGCTTTTATCATGGCAACATCAGAGACCAGGTGACGGGTAGGCGTTCCAGAGCATCCACTGAGGCCGTAAACAAGCAGCAGCAGGACGGAGAGAGAAAATAGAGAAGCAATAGGCTTTAACATGGGAGTCTCACACTAAAAAACAGATAAAAGTAGAAAACAATAAGTTTAAAGGCAAAGCTAAAAGTATCCACTTTCAACTTACTCCTTTCAACTTCCTATAGCGTGAAGGAGTGGATTTTTCAATACTTAAATAGTACTCCTTAATTGTAAAAGTTTACCAGTGCCCCAGATCTGGACAGGCAGGTCAACCGGGCTATACGTTTTTTGTATGCCGGATGACCTGATCGTTCAGAGGTGGGGTGCTGGTGAGCTTTTACAGATCAAGCGCCCACAGCTTTGTTTAGAATCTTATAATTACGCTCAACCATCACCATGGGGTCAACCACCAAACCGGCCTGAATCATAGCATTATCGTAAATCTGTGCTGCGATATCCCCGGCAAAGGCTTCATCACTCTTTACAAGAGCCGCGAGCTGTTTGATCAGGGGGCTGGCCATGTTAATCTCAAGGTTTTTCTTGCTGTTTTCAGGCATCATTCCCTTTTCCATGCGGCTCGCCGCCATTACCCTTTCCATGGAAGAGGTCATATAGCCATCCGGATTCACAATCATGGCGGGGGAATCGACCAGACGCTTGGATTCAAGGACATCGGCAACCTTCTCATCAAGGCTCTTTTTCAACCAGCCAAGGAGATCATCGCTAGCATCATCACTCAGCTTTTCAGCGTTGTCCGCATCAGTATCCGCATCCTTGTCACCACTCTTGGAAAGATCAAGATCAGCACGATCTGCAGATACCAGTTTCTTCCCATCAAATTCACCAAGATGATTTAAAACAAAATCATCAATGGGCTCCATGGTATAAATGATCTCGATATCTTTCTTCTTAAACATCTCAACATAGGGACCGGATTCAATGGCAGAACGATTAGGACCATTAATATAATAAATTTCTTCCTGCCCTTCGCTCATACGTTCGACATAGTCGGTAAGTGATGTGGGTTTACCATCTTCCGAAGAGGAGGATTCAAAACGAATCAACTGAGCAAGCTCTTTCTGAAACTCAAAATCAGAGGTCACACCTTCTTTGAGGAAAATGCCAAAGGTATTCCAGAAATCGAGATATTTATCAGCATCGCGCTTGGCCTCTTCGTTCAGGAATTTCAGGAAACGTTTGGTGATAACCTTACGCAGTTTCATGACAAGAGCATTGTCCTGCAGAGACTGACGGGAGATATTCAACGGCAGATCTTCACTGTCCACCACGCCTTTCAAGAATCTGAGCCATTCAGGGAGGATATTCTCAGAATGCTGATCAATAAGTACCCGCTGGCAATAAAGATTCACACCCGGATCCATACGACCAAAGCCCATGGATTCGAAATTCTCTTTTGGAACAAAGAGCAGTGCATTGATGGCAAGTGGTGCATCGGCCGTGAAATGAAGACGCATGTCCGGCTCATCCATGGCATTGCCAACAAACTTATAGAATTCTGTGTACTCTTCGTCGGTGATCTCGTTTTTAGATCTGGTCCAGATGGCCTGAACAGTATTTACAGTATCCCCTTCAAGCTTTATGGGGAAAGGAACAAAGGTGGAATACTGTTTAATGATGGATTCCACCTTAAATTTCTGCGCGTATTCTTCAGCATCTTCTTTGAGGTGGAGAATAATTTTCGTTCCGCGATGGAGCCCTGGACGTTCAGAAATGGTAAAACTGCCTGCACCTTCTGATACCCACTCACTGCCTTCAGATCCGTCCCAGGAACGACTCTGAACAGTCACCTTATCTGCAGCCATAAAAGCCGCATAAAAACCAACACCAAACTGGCCAATAAGATTTACATCTTTTTTTGCAGCTTCAGCAAGCTCGGCCACAAAAGCACCGGAACCGGAATGGGCAATGGTACCCAAGTTTGTCTCAAGCTCTGCACGGGTCATGCCAATACCAGTATCGGTGATGGTCATGGTGTGCTCTTCTTCATTCAAATCAATGCTTACTTCAAGAGGCACGTGGGAGTCAAAGACATCGTCTTTGGTTAAACTCTCATGACGCATTTTTTCTAATGCATCTGCACAGTTGGAGATTAACTCACGGACAAAAATATCACGCTCTGTGTAGAGCGAGTTAATTACTATATCCAGCAGTTTCTTGGTTTCTGCCTGAAATTCATGTGTTGTTTCCTGTTCACTCATT
>JAOZLI010000092.1 GCA_029934915.1 Desulfocapsa sp.
AGCTGGTGCATGTATCCATTAATTCTATCAAATTCATTGTCTGCACCGGTTATTTCGTTTTCGGTCATAATCCAGGGTGCTGTAACTAGTTCGGCACGGCAGTTATCCACCAGGGCAGTGGCACTGATTTTTGTGGTTTCGAGATGAAATTGCAAACCAAGCACATGATCTTTGTATAAGAATGCCTGGTTTGTGCAAGCCTTGCTATGATAGAGATTGACGGAATTTTTGGGGAGGGTAAATGTGTCGCCATGCCAATGAAAAACGGTCATTTCCTTTGGCAGGACAGCCTTTAGTGATTGTGGCATGTCTGGGCCTGCAACAACTGGAAACCAGCCGATCTCTTTTTCGGGGTTGGCGCTTACCTTTGCCCCGAGTACATCGGCCAACAGTTGTGCACCAAGGCAGATACCAAGGGTCGGTATGTTATGATCAACAATCTGCTTCAGGAAGTTCTTTTCCTGCACAAGCCATGGATAGTCATCATGGTCATAAATCCCCATGGGGCCGCCCATTACAATAAGGGCGGAAAAGGAATCAGCAGCTGGTAAAACATCATCTGCCCAGAGGCGGGTACAGGAGAGTTGGTGGCCCTGCTGCGTCAGCCATTCGTCCATGGAGCCAAGGCCTTCAAAGGGGACATGCTGTAACCAGTGTATGTTGGCCATGACTACTACAGGATCTGGCTAAGGAAAAGCTTGGTACGATCAGACTGTGGATTATCAAAGAATTCGTTTGGTTCGTTTTCTTCTATGATTTCACCAGCATCCATAAATAGTACCCGGTTCGCGACAGTCTTGGCAAAACCCATTTCGTGGGTAACGCAAAGCATGGTCATGCCTTCATGGGCAAGATCCACCATAACATCCAGAACCTCTTTGATCATTTCAGGATCAAGGGCGGATGTGGGTTCATCAAAAAGCATAATGGATGGATTCATACAGAGAGATCTGGCAATGGCCACACGCTGCTGCTGCCCGCCTGAAAGCTGACCGGGAAACTTCTTGGCCTGATCGGCAATCTGTACCCGTTCCAGGTATTTCATGGCAATGGCTTCTGCCTCTTTGCGTGGTTTTTTCTGCACCCAGATGGGGGCCAGGCAGCAGTTCTCCATTACCGTTAAGTGAGGAAAAAGATTGAACTGTTGAAACACCATGCCAATATCACGGCGTACACGGTCTATACGTTTCAGGTCGTCATCCAGGGTGATTCCTGATACGATAATATCACCCTGTTGATGTTCTTCCAGGCGATTCATGCAGCGGATAAGGGTGGATTTTCCACATCCGGAAGGCCCGCAGATAATGATACGCTCGCCTTTGGTGACCTTAAGGTTGATGTTCTTCAGTACATGAAAATCACCATACCATTTATTTACATCACGCAATTCCACCATTACTTCGTCGGATGTTGTTTGCTGTGTGGCTGCTTCTGCTGTCATAATTTTTACCAACTATAGCTTTGTTGTAACTCGTTAGTTCAGTGAATTAAGATTGATACTTTCGTGTAGTAGGTTGTGGTTGAGTGTAGCGAAACCCAACATGTTCAACGATGTTGGGTTTCGCTACACTCAACCACAACCTACTGCATATCAATTTACTGCGTTAAAGTAGTTACGCTTTATTTTTAATCGCCAGCAGGGGCTGGCTCCTACACTTCTGCGGTTCGAAATTCCTTGTTCGACATTCGATATTCGTCCTTCTTTATCGCGCATGTCCAGTATGCAGCTTCTTCTCAAGATGCTGAGAATAGCGTGACATGGAGAAACAGGAAACCCAATATACACTTGCCACAAAGACATACCCTTCCACTGAATAGCCAAGCCATTCAGGATCGGCAAAAGCCGCTTGTACAACAGCTAGAAGATCAAAGAGGCCGATGATAAGCACCAGAGTTGTATCCTTGAAAAGTGCTATAAATGTATTAACAATTCCGGGGATTACCAGCTTCAATGCCTGCGGTAAAATGATAAATGTCATGGTCTTCCAATAGGATAAACCAAGAGCCTCCGCTGCTTCATATTGCCCTCTGGGGATGGCTTGTAAGCCACCTCGTACAACCTCTGCCATATAGGCGGATTGAAAGAAAACAATCCCGATAAGTGCCCGCAGGAGTTTGTCAAAATGCCACGTTTCCGGCATAAAAATGGGCAGCATCACCGAGGACATAAAGAGAACCGTGATAAGCGGCACTCCACGCCAGAACTCAATAAAAATCACAGATATCGATTTTGCTATGGGCATGGATGATCTTCGCCCCAGGGCGAGGATAATGCCAATGGGCAAAGCACAAAACATACCTATGGTCGCAAGGATCAGGGTCAGCATCAGGCCGCCCCACTTGTGGGTTTCCACAACTGGTAATCCAAAGGCTCCGCCATAAAAAAGGAAATAGGCAATTATCGGATAACAAAATACCGTAAATGCTGCCACCAGTCCTTTCTTGGGCGTTTGCTCTATGAGTAACCAGGCAACCAGAACACCTACAAGTGAGAAGGAAGCCACCACGCGCCAGTATTCGGAGGCCGGGTAAAAGCCAAAAAGAAACTGATTGATACGCACGCCCACAAATACCCAGCAGGCACCGTCGCTGGTACAGGCTTCTCGGGTTGTTCCCGTCCAGTCTGCAGTGATAAATGCCCAGTTCAATGCAGGCGGTACCAGTTTGTAAATCAACAATATCCCAATAATAGTAAAAATGGCGTTTGGGATAGATGAAAATAGATTTTTTCTCAGCCAGCCAACGACACCAACAGAGCTTGCAGGTGCTGGCTGGTCTGGCGTTGGAGTTGTAATATGTACAGTCATTGTCTTACCTCTCCACCATCATAGTTTTATTGTTGTACCAGTTCATAAATGCCGAAATTGTTAGACTGATAAAGAGATACACGCCCATGGTCATAGCGATAATTTCTATGGCCTGGCCAGTTTGGTTTAATGTCGTTCCTGCAAAGACTGCAACAAGATCAGGGTATCCGATGGCTGTGGCCAGGGATGAGTTCTTCACAAGATTCAGATACTGGGAGGTAAGTTGGGGGATGATTACCCGCAGTGCCTGTGGAATAACCACCAGTTTCAGCACCTTGCTTCTATGCAGCCCAAGAGCCGATGCTGCCTCTGTCTGCCCGCTGTTTACCGCCAGAATTCCTGATCGTACAGCTTCGGCAATAAAGGTCGCGGTGTAGATGGAAAGAGCAGTCAGCAGTGCTGTTAGTTCCGGGATAATGGTCATGCCACCCTGAAAGTTAAAGCCTCTGAGAGCAGGCATATCCCAGGTTAGAGGTGCACCCACCGCAAAAAAGACCAGTGCCGGTACTATAATTATCAGGCCAAAGGCCACACCCCAGATATTGAACTGCTGACCTGTGTCTTGCTGGCGTTTGTTTGCCCACCGATTGATTATAAAGGTGACAATGATTGCCAGCACAAAGGCCAGAGTCACATAACCGAAACCATCACCAAAAATGGGTTGAGGAAGATACAATCCCCTGATATTTAGGAAAGCGATTTCACCGGCGGCCCAGCTCTGTTTTGGCCCGGGTAAGGTTCGAAGTACAGCAAAATACCAGAAAAATATCTGCAGCAGCAGAGGAATATTTCTGAATGTTTCGACGTAGACCGTGGCTATTTTGGCTATCAGCCAGTTGTTGGATAGGCGAGCCACGCCCATGGTGAATCCGATAATGGTGGCAAAAATAACACCAAGTACTGAAACCAGCAGGGTGTTGACTAAACCGACCAGGAAGACACGGCCAAACGAATCTGCCTCACTGAAAGGAATCAGGGATTGGAGTATGCCAAAACCTGATTTCTGGGACAGGAAGCCAAATCCCGTGGCAATACCCCTCTTTTCCAGGTTGTGCAGGGTATTACTTCCGATAAACCAGAAGAATCCCGCAACCATGGCCACCAGCAGAACCTGAAAAAACAGGGATCTGTACTGGGCATTGTTCCACCAACGTTGTTTTTTTGATGTATTGGACATATTGATAGGCTGAAGCTTTTTAGGCTATAGGTTTATAAGCTATTAGGGGGCACTCAAAAATAAAATAAAGTTTTTAATTTATTTTTGAGTAAACCCTTAGGTTACGCTGTAGGAGCTTGCCCCTGCGAGCGAAAAAACAAAAAAGGGATGCTTTCTTTTTCAAGAAAACATCCCTTGCTTACACTTGGCTAGTTACTAGCGAAGAGGAGGCGCATACATAATGCCGCCTTTGCTCCAGAGTGCGTTGAGCCCTCTTTCAATCTTGAGAGGAGAGTCAGCGCCCACATTGCGTTTGAAAACTTCACCGTAGTTACCAACCTGCTTGATAACCTGGTATGACCAGTCATCTTTCAGACCAAGACCTTTACCACCAATACCTTCGAGGCCCAGAATACGACGAACAGCAGGGCTTTTGGAGTTGGCTTTCATATCGTCAGCGTTAGCAGAAGTAAGACCAAGTTCCTCAGCTTCGATCATGGCATTGAAGGTCCATTTTACGATATTTAACCATGCATCATCACCCTGGCGAACAACTGGTCCAAGAGGTTCTTTGGAAATAACTTCCGGAAGAACGATTGCATCTTCAGGCTTGGAAAGGTGAGTACGCAGTCCGTAAAGCTGAGACTGGTCAGAGGTAAGAACATCGCAACGACCTTTGTCGAAAGCAGCGGCAGTAGCGTCATGGGTATCAAAAACAACTGCTTTGTAAGTCATTTTTTTCTCTTTGAAATAATCGGCAAGATTCATTTCAGAGGTGGTTCCAGACTGGATACAAACAGCAGCACCATCAAGCTCAAGAGCTGATTTTACACCAAGTTTTTTAGAAACCATAAAACCCTGACCGTCGTAGTAGTTTACACCGGCAAAGTTCAGACCGAGAGAACTGTCACGGGTAAGCGTCCATGTAGTTCCACGAACGAGGAGGTCAATCTCACCGGACTGCAGAGCAGTGAAACGCTCTTTGGCGTTGAGTGGTACATATTTGATTTTGGTGGCATCACCAAGAGTTGCAGCAGCAACAGCTTTACAGCCATCAACATCAATACCGGCCCAGACACCTTTTGCATCAGCGATGGAAAACCCTGGAAGGCCCGTGGATACACCACAGTTAAGGACACCACGCTTTTGAACCTCTTCTTTGGTCGAGCTTTGTGCAAAACCCGCTGTAAGAACAAGTGTTACAACTGTTGCAACCAGAGCCCATGTGATCTTTCTCATGCTTTACTCTCCTGTAAAAAGTAAAAAAGTTAAATTGATAATAGGTTTCAGTAACATACAAACCTATCTCTACATACTCATGTTTTTATGTGGTTTATACTATCAATCGTACTCAATCTTGTCCATGAGAATTGTTACTCGTACTTGATTTTCTGAATGTTACTTGATAATTTATCCCTATGCCTATCAATTTGCCTCATACAGTGCTTGTGGTTGACGATAATCTTGTCAATCTGAAAATGCTTAATACCATTTTGCAGGGTGTTAATTACCATGTCCTGAGTGCCGAGAATTCTGATGAAGCACTGGCGCATATCGAAAAACAGACACCGGATATTATTCTGCTCGATGTTATGATGCCCGGTATGAATGGATTCTCTTTGTGCCGAAAATTAAAGCAGGATGAGCAATACTCTGATATCCCACTTATCTTTATCACCTCATTGTCACAGCAGGAATCCATAATCGAAGGGTTTAATGCAGGGGGCAATGACTATATTGTAAAGCCCTTTAATCGTCAGGAACTCCTTGCCCGGGTACGGAATCATCTGCACCTTTACGATATGCATAAAGAAAATAAGCGTTTGATTGCATTGTCCGAGGATGCCAGTCGTTCGAAAACGGAGTTCCTGGCCTCCATGAGCCATGAAATTCGTACCCCTCTTAATTCCATTATCGGCATGGCAGAGGTCTTAAACGATACCGAGTTGACTGCAGAGCAGCGTGGTTTTGTGCGGATTTTTCGTTCGGCTGGAGAAAGTCTGCTGGCAATCATCAATGATATTCTCGATCTTTCAAAAATTGAGGCGGGGCAGACGGAAACGGAAAATATTGATTTTCACCTTCCCTCATTGCTTCAGTCGGTGGCATCCATAATGTCTGTACGGGCAAGTGAACAGAATGTTGCCATATCCATTGCCATTCATCCTGATGTGCCATCAGCTCTCAGGGGGGATCCCACCCGTTTGCGGCAAATTATGATCAACCTTGTTGGAAACGGTCTGAAATTTACAGAAAATGGCAGCGTTGATATCGCTGTTAGAAAAGAATCCGAGACAGAGCTCTATTTTTCTGTAAAGGATAACGGCATTGGTATTCCCAAAGAAAAACAGCAGCTCATTTTTGAGAGTTTTACCCAGGCCGATTCCCTTACCACCAGGAAGTACGGTGGAACCGGGTTGGGGCTCACTATCTGTAAAAAATTGACCGGTATCCTCGGCGGAAGTATTGGGCTCGATAGTACTCCCGGAAAGGGATCCACTTTTTATTTTACCTGCAAGTTGCACCCGGCATTAACTGACCCTTCACCCGTGACCGTTGAAAATAAAACCCCGGTAACTTGTGAGATGTTACCGGCTGCCAGCGTTTTGCTGGTGGATGACAATGAAGATAATCGTAATCTGCTATTTCTTTACCTGCGTAATACTCCCTTTAGCATTCAGACCGCTGAAAATGGTCAGGATGCGGTGGCGTTATTTAAGAAAGCATCATTTGATATCGTGTTTATGGATCTTGAAATGCCTGTGATGGATGGCTATGAAGCAACGAAACAGCTGCGAAAATGGGAAAAAGAACAGGGGTGTGAAGAGACTCCCATTGTCGCGCTCACGGCGCATGCCTTTGTGCGTTTTAAAAAGAAATGTATGGCGGCAGGATGTTCGGATTATCTGACTAAACCGGTTCTTCGGGATACACTGATTCAATGTATTTCCAAACATGCACAGCAGGGGAAAGTGTCTGCTGCCCAAAAAAGTGTTCCACGGGTGAGTATTGACAGGAACATCAAAAAACTGATTCCGACTTTTTTAAAAAACAAGAGAGCTGATGGGGTACAGTTGTTTCGCAGCCTTGAAGCGCAGGATTATGCACGATTGAAGAAGGATGCACATACCATTAAAGGGACTTCATGGATGTTTGGATTTCAGGAACTTGGTGATCTTTGTCTTGGGCTTGAAAAGGCTGCGGAGGCAAAAGATCAGGAGTCGGCTGGGGTGAGTGTTGAATCAATTGTAGGCTATCTGGATGATGTTGAGATCATTTATGTTGATCGGAATGGCGAGAAGTGAAAAAGATAAATATCGAATGTCGAACAAGGAATGTCGAATGTCGAAGTAACTACGCAACCTTGCTGCAGCTCTTCCCGATATTTTAAGCTATCAGCATTGTTTTCATGCAAAGTACGATCTGTTTTTAATCTTTTCGTTCGATATTCGACATTCCTTGTTCGACATTCGATATTTATCTTTTGTTTTCCATTTTGTATAATATGCTGTTAATATAAAGTACTTAAATTTCATAAAGGGAGGTTGATGAATGGGCCAGCAAACCCGTATTGTACTTATTGATGATGATCAGGATGCCTGTGAACTCCTGAAAATGCAACTGGAAAACAGTGGGCGTATGAGTCTTACTTACAGCACAAACAGTAACGATGCTGTTCCGCTCATCAGCGAAGAACTGCCGGATATTGCCATTCTTGATATTAATATGCCCGGTACACATGGCGTGGAAATTGGTTCTGCCTTGGCGGCTAATGAAAAAACATCTAATATTCCAGTTCTTTATCTTTCTGGTATGGTGACTCCAGATGAAGTTCGTGAGCTTGTAAAGGGAGAGGAAAAACCTTCTATTGTTTCCAAGGGTTCTCCGGTGGAGGATCTCATCGTCGCCATCGAAGCCAGAATAGCTGCTTGACGATTTCTATTTTGCCTTCTACATCTCGCACATCTGCTCGTTTTGTTGCCAGCGAAACGCTGGTCAATCTTGAAAAAGAACGTATCCCTGTAGGAACTGTTTTTGAAAAAGTGCTGCGTGATTTATCGCTTGCAGAAAAGGATCGGCAGCTTACGCGTAACATCATTTATGGTGTTCTTCGTAATCGTGAATCCCTCGATTGCATGTTGCAGCACCTTTGCTCGCAACCCTTGAAAAAGCTCAAACCTTTTGTTCATCAGGCCCTGCGAGTTGGTTTGTATCAGATCATGTATCTTGATCGCATCCCGGATTCTGCAGCGGTGAACGAGTCGGTGAAAGCCGTTCAGGCAGCAAAACTTCCCAAACGCTTGCATGGCTTTGTTAATGGCGTGCTCAGAAATTCCATTCGTAAACGGGATGAACTGTTAAGTCTTATACAGAATCCGGAGCAAACGATTTTAAATCATCCCCGCTGGTTGACACAGCGGTGGCAGAATCGCTTTGGCAGAGAGGAAATGGAGCGGATCTGCCGTCAGAACAATAGTCAGGCCCCCCTAATATTGCAGGTAAACAGCTGTAAAACCAGGCGGAATGATCTGCTAGAACTGCTGCAGGGGGCGGATGTACAGGCTGAAAAATGTCAGCATAGTGAAACAGGGATTTTACTTTCTGATTTTCACGGACGGATTGATGCATTGCCAGGCTATGATGATGGCTTGTTTCAGGTGCAGGATCAGGGGGCGCAGGTGCTTGGCCAGTTATTTCTTCCCATGCAGCCTGAAGGGCGTTATCTTGATGCTTGCGCAGGTGCGGGTGGTAAAACAAGTATGTTGATTCAGCTTTGTGAGGCGGTGGGTGCCACCGTGAGCGCAGTTGAACCGGATGCTGGCAGGCGGGATATATTTTTAAGTAATATGAGTCGCTTGCACCCTGCATTGGATGTCCCTCTTTTTGCCGGGACTCTTGGGGATTTTGCAAAGAAGAGCTATGAGAAGTTTAGTGGAATCCTGCTTGATGCACCATGTTCAGGAACCGGGGTTACCGGGCGTCATCCCGATATTCGTTGGAACAGACGGGAAGAAGATTTACAAAAATATCAGCAGACACAACTGGCGCTTTTACATAGTGCTGCAGGCTTACTTGCTCCAGGAGGAATATTATTATACGCCACCTGTTCTCTTGAGGAAGAAGAGAATGAGCAGGTGATAGAAACATTTCTGGCTGAAAATGGTGATTTTGCTCTTCAGGATTGCCGGCAACATTTTCCCGGAACTCCTGAAAATCTTTTTCGGCAGGAGTTCTTTGCGCCTTTGCCGCAGAAGGGGATGGATGGTTTTTTTGGCGCTAGATTACAAAAATCAATGTAACTATTCAGCTCAACAGAATTTACGCTGAGTGTAGGGGACAGATTTTATTTTTCCCTGCTTGTATGACCGGGGACTCGGAGTCTCGCAAGCTCGCTTACCTTATTTTCGAAAAAAGACTCGAAAAAAATTCAGTCCCCTAAGCTAGGTGGAAAAATTAAGGTAAGCGTAGACTCCGAGTCCCCGGTTTGAAAGCAATTTGCTGA
>JAOZLI010000330.1:0-1562 GCA_029934915.1 Desulfocapsa sp.
TTACTCTATCGTTTACGCATGAAATCTGTTCTGGAAAATCAGGAAAACCTTGAAATCAGACAAACCGTTGTCGATTCCTTTATCGTCGAAGATGGTCGGATCTGCGGAATTCGCACCTCACTTGACGAAGAAATCAGCGCGAAAGCAGTGGTTGTCGCCACCGGTACATTCCTGAATGGTCTCATCCACATCGGCATGAAAAATTTCCCTGCCGGACGCATGGGAGACACTCCATCCACCAGTCTTGCCGCCTGGTTTAAGGAGACTGGTTTTAATATGGGTCGCATGAAAACCGGAACGGTCCCCAGAATTGACGCGAACTCCATTGATTATTCAGAGCTTGAAGAACAACATAGCGACCAGCCGCCCGCCCATTTTTCTTTCAGCAGCAAGGGTGATTATATACTACCGCAACGCCCCTGCCATATCACCTACACCAACGAAAAGACCCATGATGCCATCAGGGCAGGTATTGATCAATCACCAATGTATGCGGGAATCATTGAAGGAATAGGCGCCAGATACTGCCCTTCAATTGAAGACAAGGTTATGCGCTTTCCCGAAAAAGACCGGCACCAGGTATTTATTGAACCGGAAGGACTGGACACCACAGAAGTATATCCCAATGGCTTACCAACAAGTCTCCCTCTTTCCACACAACTGGCTATGCTCCACTCCATCAAGGGACTTGAAAATGCAAAAATTGTACGCCCTGGGTACGCCATAGAATACGACTATATCGACCCGCTGGAACTGGATCCCAACCTTGAGACAAAACGTATCAAAGGCCTGTTTCTTGCCGGCCAGATCAACGGCACATCCGGTTATGAAGAAGCTGCAGCTCAAGGGCTGATGGCGGCAATCAATGCAGCCCATATGATCCAGGAAAAGAAGCCCCTGATCCTTGATCGATCCCAGGCCTATATAGGCGTACTAATAGATGATCTTGTCACCTGCGGGACAAAGGAGCCATATCGTCTCTTCACCTCCAGGGCTGAATATCGCCTGCTCCTGCGCGAGGATAATGCAGACAGCAGACTCTGTGAAATCGGGCATACTATCGGCCTCCTGAAAGACGAAGAGTTCAAACACTTCCAACAGAAACAAGCTAAACTGGATCACGGCACTGCACTTCTTGGCACAATCCATATTAAACCAAACCAGGCAACCAACGACATTCTGACTGCAGAAGGGTCCACCGCCCTCAAGCAAAAATGCACTCTGGCTGACCTGTTACGCAGACCGGAACTTACCCTACAGAAACTAAGTTTATTGCCAACAGAACCGCCTGAAGGACAAAATGCGGTAAAGGAACTTCTTCACTCAGAAGTATGTGCTGAGATTCAGCTGCAGATAAAGTTTGCAGGATATCTCAAACGACAGGAAGAACAGGTACTACGCTTTAAAAAAATGGAAGGGGTTGGTCTGCCAGAGGACATTGACTACACAAAACTCTCTGGACTCTCCAATGAAGTGGTGGAAAAATTAACTACTGTTCGTCCCAGGTCCCTCGGCCAGGCATCACGCATTTCGGGAGTAACCCCGGCGGCGATCTCAGTCCT
>JAOZLI010000330.1:1662-2881 GCA_029934915.1 Desulfocapsa sp.
AATATAGACCCCATTATATTTTCTGTGGGCCCGCTGCATGTACGCTGGTATGGCCTTATGTATGTACTGGGCTTTACGGCAAGTTATCTCCTGGTACAAAAACAGATCCGTGATTTTTCCTACAAAGAACTGGAGCCCCATTTTGAGAACCTCAATCTGGTTCTAATTCTTTCTGTGGTGATCGGCGGACGCTTAGGCTATGTTTTCTTTTACAATTTTTCCTATTATATACAACATCCCCTTGAAATTCCGGCCACCTGGACAGGTGGCATGTCCTTTCATGGTGCCTGTATCGGCTGCCTGGTGGGTGGTGTTCTCTTCACCAAAATCAAAAAGCTTGATTTCTGGACATGCGCAGACTTGTATGTGGTTACTATTCCGATAGGGCTTGGTCTGGGACGCTTGGGAAATTTCATTAACGGCGAGTTATACGGAAGAACAAGCGACGTCCCCTGGGCAATGGTCTTTCCTGGCGGCGGGCCACTGCCAAGGCACCCCTCTCAACTGTATGAAATGCTATTGGAAGGAGTGCTTCTGTTCGCAATTCTCTGGATTCTCAAAGTAAAACCATGGACGGGATCAAAGAACTGGCCACACGGATGCATGCTTTGCCTTTTTCTTATTGGTTATGGCTGTGTTCGAATGTTTGTGGAACTTTTCCGGGAACCGGATACTCAGATAGGATTCATCTTGGGATTTATCACCATGGGACAGCTGCTCAGTGGGCTAATGGTGTTTGGCGGTGGAATTCTTTGGTTCGTACTACAAAAAACTTCTGCACTTCAACGACGCTAGAAAAGCAGTATTTACCATGAAGCGCATGAAGGGCATGAAGAAAAGAATAACAGCGAATTAGTCTTTTAACTTCATGCCCTTCATGGTGAGTATTGTCTTTTTACGATGCCATCACATTTACACTTAATGTTATTGAACTCTTCCATACAGAGTTTTTCCAGGCTTAAACTTTACCGCATTATGGGCTGGAATAATAATGTCCTCACCTGTTTGAGGATTACGCCCCTTCTTTTGTACACGTTCCACAACACTGAAGGTACCAAATCCCAGCAGGCTGATCTTTTCACCATTTTTCATTGTCTTTACCATATTTTCGAGGACAGCATTTAACACCATTTCTGCTTTTACCTTCGTCGTATTTGCTGACTCCGCAACGGATGCAACAAGCTCGGCTTTATTCATTTATTTTCTCCACTCCCTGTAG
>JAOZLI010000331.1 GCA_029934915.1 Desulfocapsa sp.
TATGTATATAACAATGATCGGAACAGGCTATGTAGGCCTGGTAACAGGAGCATGTCTCGCAGAGTTTGGCCACAGGGTTACCTGTATGGATCTGGATACCCAAAAGATAGATCGTCTGCGAAATGGTGAAATCCCAATATACGAACCCGGACTTGATGCCCTCGTTGCTAAAAATGTAACTGACGAGCGCTTGCAGTTCTCTTCCGACATGGCAGACTGTGTTCCAGGTGCTCAAGCAGTATTTATTGCTGTGGGTACACCATCATCACGTCGCGGAGACGGCCACGCAGATTTGAGTTATATATACGCAGCGGCCAAGGATATCGCCGCTCACCTATCTGATTATACCGTTATTGTAGATAAGAGCACTGTACCGGTGGGGACCGCCAAGCAGGTTCAACGTATCATCAAAGAAGCAAATCCAGATGCAGATTTTGATGTGGCCTCTAATCCTGAGTTTTTACGGGAAGGTGCTGCTATTTCAGATTTTATGCGACCTGATCGTGTTGTGGTTGGTATTGATTCAAAAAAAGCCCGTGAGGTTATGCAGGAAGTGTATGACCCCCTTTACCTTATTTCCACCCCGTTCGTTTTTACCGGTTTAGAGTCTGCAGAACTTATAAAATATGCAGCGAATGCCTTTCTTGCCATGAAGATCTCTTTTATCAATGAAATGGCAACACTCTGCGAAGAAGTTGGTGCCGATGTTGTTGATCTTGCGAAGGGTGTCGGGCTTGATGGACGAATTGGCGGAAAATTCCTCCATCCGGGCCCTGGCTATGGTGGATCCTGTTTCCCAAAAGACACCTTAGCTCTGTTACGTATTGCTCAGGAGAATGGGGTGAATGTTCGTTCCGTGGAAGCAGCAGTTGAAATTAATGCTGCCCAAAAAGCGCGAATGGTGAAAAAAATCCGTGATGCCCTCGGAGGAAATGAGGTTGGTAAAACCATCGCTGCCCTGGGCCTGGCATTTAAACCGGAAACAGATGATTTAAGAGAGTCACCGCCACTTTCAATCCTGCCCCCTCTTGCAGAAAAAGGAGCAAAAATCCGTGCCCATGATCCACAGGGAATGGAAGGGGCTAAAAAAATGTATCCGGATTTTACCTATGTGAATAATGCCTATGAAGCCTGTGAAGGCGCAGATGTGGTAGTCCTGTTTACAGAATGGAATCAGTATCGAGCTCTGGATCTTGCTGAGATTAAATCAAAAATGAAAGGTTCTATTTTTGTTGATCTAAGGAATGTATACGCTCCCAAGCAGATACGTGAGGCAGGGTTTGAATATTATGGTCTTGGCCGAATCGGATGATTCCCATAACGCACCTTGGTGGTGAGACCTGCGTAACAGGTTCCTGCCATCTGCTGCAATCCGCCGGGATTACCATCATGGTGGATTGTGGTTCGTCCCAGGGCAATGATACCTCATTGCCTATGAAATCCTGGCCGGTTAAGCCGTCCGAAATTGACTATCTTTTTCTTACCCATGCCCATATAGACCATATTGGCAGATTGCCGGAACTTATCCAAAGTGGTTTTGGTGGTGAGATAATTTGTTCTCATCCCACGAAAGCTCTTCTTATGCCCATGCTCACCGATGCCATGGGATTCTCCAGTTTAAACAAATCACAGATTAAAACCCTGGCGCAAACCATAAATGATCTATCCTGGGGTTTTGAATATGGACAAAAATTCAAACTGAAAAAAGGTATATCCTTTAAGCTTGGTCGGGCAGGACACATAATGGGGTCTGCTTTTATCCGGTTTTCTTTTCCTGTAGCAGATAATCAGAAATACAGCGTACTCTTCTCCGGCGATCTTGGCTGTAAAAATACACCAATCCTGCCAGATCCTGATACCCCGGAATCCTGTGATCTTCTCATTCTGGAATCAACCTATGGTAACAGAAACCATGAAGGTCGTGAAAAACGTTTACAAACCCTCGGCGAAAAACTAGCCAAGGCTCTGGCAGATAAAGGAAAAGTGTTTATCCCTGCCTTTTCCCTGGGCAGAACTCAGGAAATTTTATACGAACTTGATCGCATTTTTAGTGATGAACAATGGATAAAATCGGGCAATCCAGCAATCCCTGTTTTTGTTGATTCTCCTCTAGGGTTGAAAATCACCAAGATCTACTCTGAACTCCAGCCATTCTGGGATGATGAATGTAAAACCCTCCATGCCAATGGAGATCACCCCTTTGATTTTGAAGGTCTCTACGCAATCTCCCGTTACAAAGACCACAAAATGCTACTCGATATTCCTGGTCCCGCCATTATCATAGCCGGAAGCGGTATGTGCACCGGCGGCAGGATTCTTGATCATCTTGCTTTAGGACTTGAAAATCCTGAAAACGATATCTTTTTTATAGGCTATCAGGTACGGGGAACTACAGGCTATGATATACTGAAGTATGGTCAACGTCCCGGCGGATATATCAGGCTTAAGAACGAAAAAATTCACCTGCGTGCTCAAACGGAACGACTTTCTGGCTACTCAGCCCATGCTGATCAAAACGCTTTGCTGGAATGGGTACATTCCATGCCTGAAAAACCTGGTAAAATTAAACTTGTTCATGGTGACAAAAAGGCCAGAAATGCTTTTTACGAAGTATTGAAACGGGCAGGATATCATGTTGGGTTGTAAAAATTGGCCACTGAAAAGACGTCTACAAAATCCTCCCCTAAAGCTATTCTTCTGATTTTACCTTGTTTTTTTATTTCTACTCCTTAGCATTATAAAATAGTAAAACAGAGAATTGATAAACACAAAAATAATTTTAGCTTTATCAAAACCTCTATTCTGTCATGAAAAGTCAGGATGCTCATATTTATTTTGTATTTATGACCGGAGTGAGTAAATTCAGTAAGGTGC
>JAOZLI010000093.1 GCA_029934915.1 Desulfocapsa sp.
ATACCCTGTTGACGCAAAAGGTTGAGGGCTGCTTCCAGTAAATGGTATCCCAGCGGACAACTGCATTGGTTACAAGACCAAGTGCGCCAAGTTGATCTTCCTGACCTTCTTGATAACGTTTGTGAATTTCGCTACGTTTTCCGTAGCAAATAGCGCGAGCGACAGCGTGACGAGCTCCCCCCACGATTTAGTTGGCTCAGGGTACGGCGACGGTACTCCTCATCATCGACATAGTTCAGGAGATAGATTGTCTTATTAATCTGTCCCAGTTCGATAATGGTTTGCGCAAGGCTGGAAGGACGTTCACTCTTGAGAAGGGAACGTACCAATTCAGAAGCTTGCACTATTCAAAATTTCAGGGAACCTGCAATGCTACTGTCCTGTAATTGCACGGAATAATTGCCAGATATCAGGAATGTGCTTTACTTGCGGTTTTGCTTAAATTGGAGAGATTGCCAATGGCCTGTTCTTGCTAAACTACCGAGAGAAATATTTCGTCATTTTAAGGTGCACAATCAATCTCTTGACACCTGTTCCTGTCGTGTGTATTGTGGAAACATAACTAGGAGGTGTGCAATGCCAAAAACCAGAATAAATATAAGCTTGGATCAAGATCTCGCTGATTTTGCCAAGGTTTTTGCCGTGGAAAATCGTACTTCAGTGGCAGATATTGTGACACAGTATCTCTTAACTTTAAAACGCAGGATAGAAGGACAAGATAGTGAACGTATTCTTTCTCATCCCGCTTTTCAAGAAGCAATGGAAGTGGCACAAGAAAAATTAAAAGATGGCTCTGCAGAATGGTATTCTTACGATGAGGTGTTTAACAACTGATGGAGATACAATTTGAAAAGGCTTTTCTCAAGGCTTTGAAAAAGCATGCTTCCATCAAAAAGGCTGTTAAAAATAAAGTTGATTTAATTGTCCAAAATCCTGTCGCATATGGGGAACCGTTGAAAGGCAATTGGCAGGGATTCTATTCCTGCCCAGTAAAGAGAAACTTTATTATTATTTTTCTTTATTGCGAAGTTTGTCGAAAAAAAAGAGATGATCTCGTTGTCGACTGCGCAGACTGCAAGCAAACAAATAATCAAACAATTAAATTCATACTACTTGGCCCACATGATAAAACCTACGGGATTTAGTGGAGCCAATACTATTCTCCCCCCTCCTTGTCTTTGATTTATTACGTATATTCTGCTCAGGAATTACCTTAACCACTCACTCAGCTTCCAACATTAACCTTGCCACTGGATTCATTCTTTTCGAACTGATATGGTACCCATGGCTCAGTCATTATTAAGAATTCGGGGAAGGTCATCATTTGCCAAAAGCGGACTGAAAAACAAAGACACAGACAATACGCAGGTAAATAATTGTAGAATGATTTTCTTCATAGCAACAAAACCCCATTAATTTTTACTGTAACCATTTCGAATGAGAAGGTGAAAATCAATATTGATCGTTACGATATCAACACACTACAGCTATCAAAGCTGTGTTTTGGGTAATACCTGGTAGTTATCTAATATCTCAGCTACGTTAGCTGCCGATTCAGAGAAACGAAGAAAACAAAGGAGATGTTTTTTTAATAACGAAGAGCTTGGACAAAAGGGTATTCTCGAACAAGCTCCTAGAGAGGGATCAGCCGTGAAGTTTGTCAGGTTGCATTATGTTTTGTTCCATATGCTGTAGCTCATCTATGCCTGACACGATAATTTCAGGGTCACAACGGAGATACTTGGCGGAAATTTTGTCATCATATTCCATATTGGAGAGAAGGTGCTTAATGCAGTTGATTCTTGCCTTCTTCTTCACATCGGATCGAATAATGGTCCAGGGTGCAATTGTCCGGTTTGTTTCGGAAAGCATCTGCAGTTTACGAACTGAGTATTCATTCCAGTATTTTTGAGCAAGGTTATCAACCGGTGAAAGTTTAAACTGTTTGAGTGGATCATCCTTTCTGGAATCAAAACGTTCTTTCTGCACATCCTTTGACACTGAAAAATAAAATTTAAAAAGATGAATACCATCTTTGACTAATAATTCCTCTAGCATTGGAACATCTTTCAAAAAGCGTTTATTCTGTGCATCGGTGCAAAAGTTCATTACCGGTTCCACCATGGCACGGTTGTACCAGCTTCTGTCAAACAGGACCATTTCACCTGCTGCCGGTAAGTGGGGAGTATATCGTTGGAAATACCACTGGCTAACTTCTGTTTCATTGGGTTGTGAAAGTGCTACTACCCTGGTGTTTCGCGGGTTCAGGTTGGCGGTCATGCGCTTAATCGTGCCCCCTTTTCCAGCAGCATCGCGGCCCTCAAAAATCATCAGAAGTCGATCTCCACTTGCCTTCATATGACGCTGAAGTTTCATTAACTCAATTTGTAGGGTGCGTAATTCTTCTTCGTAAGCGAGGTGCCAGTCTTTAACGATAATTGCTGTTTTGCCTTTTCCGGGTTTTCTCGAGATATTTTTCGAGGCTGTTCCTTCAAGCAGTTTATGCTTGATGCCACTGATAAGTTTTTGATCTTTAGCCTTTTTCTTTTTCTTTCTTTTTTTTTCAGTCATGCAGGTGTCTCCTCGGTTAGTTGTGAGCGTGTTTTTAACGTAATGGTGCACCGTATCGTTTCTTTTGCTTTTTCATTATTTTAAGTTCTCTGTTGCCGGCTATAACTATATCTTTATCCAACTCAAAGTCGAGGCTTCTACTCCTTCCCCGATATTTCATGGAATTCAAAATAAGCTTCATGGTCTCACGTCTGGCAAGATGTTTATCGTCTGAGCGAATAATATGCCACTGAGATGTTTTGGTGTGTGTTTTTTGGAGCAGTACACGTTTCTTTTCAGTGAATTCATCCCAGAGATTTTGAGCCTGAAGATCTACCTCACTGAGTTTCCATTGTCGTAAAGGATCATTTTTTCTTCGATCAAAACGTTTTGCCTGCTCTTCTTTACTTACAGAAAAATAGAGTTTGAGGAGAACTGTTTTACCAGCATCGAGAATGAAATTTTCTTCATAGGTAGTGACCTTTTTTAAAAAACGTTGATACTGAGCTACGGTACAAAATCCCATAACAGGTTCCACCATCGCGCGGTTGTACCAACTTCTGTCAAAGAGAACAATTTCACCCGCATGAGGGAAGTGTTCAATATAGCGTTTCATATGCAATTCTGATTTCTGCGTGTTATTGGGTTTACCGAGTGCTTCGATCCTGTACCGTTTTTCGTTCATATAGCGGGTGACTCGCCGGATAGTTCCACCTTTACCTGAGGCGTCACGACCATCAAAAAGAATGATCATCTTTTTTCCCGATCGTTCAAGGTGAGACTGCATTTTTATTAATTCTGCCTGATACGGTTTTAATTCTTCTGAATTGTAATATTTGAGGAGTGCGGCTTCTACGATTTCTTCTTTATGTCTATCCTTGAGTACAGACAGTATCTTCTGACTTTTTTCGGAAGGTGGCTGTGATTTGAAATTCTTGTCTAGTTTATGAACAAACTTTCGGATAATTGCGGTGGAACCTATCGGCTCCTGTTCGAAACCAGCGGATTTCTTTTTTGCGGCGGTCATATTGTACCTATTGAGGGGTAAGTGTTGTGTTTATATTTGAGAACGATTCCAATTGTATTTACTCAGGATATCAGATTGCTGCCTTAAATATCAACAAATAAAACGACATATTTTCCGGAAACCATTAATTTAACTTTTGGCCAAGCATATACATTGTTTGATAAATATCAGGAAGTTTGTGTTTCGCAAGAGCTGCAATGGTTTGTTCAACAGAGTAGGGGATCCGATAATGTTTAACAGATACTCTGTTTTTATCCAGGGTCAAAACAGCACATGAGGCTGAAGGGTCAGAATCAAACATTCGACCAACACTTCCAGGATTAATAAAGTGCGTATCAGCGACTTGTTTATAATAGGGCGTATGCGAATGACCGGTTACTATAATAGCATTGTTATACCCCTTTGATAGCGCAACAAATCGAGATATTGGTGTGTCCGGGAAGATAAATTCGTTCGGATGTTCTGGGCTTCCATGAAACAGATTGATTCTTTGATATTTGGTTTGAATCATTTGCTGTTTCTTGAGGGAGAGCAGATAATTCTTTGATCGTTTATCCAGTTGTTCTGCTGTCCAGGTGTACATAATACGCTTTTCTGGTTTTCCAGGCTTCTTGAACTGTTTTCCTGATAGTAGCTTTTTTATCTTTCTGTCAGTATTACCAAGAATGGAAGATACGTTATTCTCCTCAAGCCAATGGAGTGTTTCATTGGGAAAAGGGGCGTACACAATAGAATCGCCGCAGTTGCAGGCCAGATCAAAGTTCTTTTTCTTGAAATATTCGGTTATTGCCAACAGGGCAGGGAAGTTGCCGTGGATATCAGAGAGAAGCAGGATTTGCATTTGTAAAGATCCATTCAACTCCTCTGTTGAGCTCTCTGTGAAGACAATTTTCCGAAGAGATAAATCCAGTGCCTATGGATTGCCCAGCAGCGAGATGACTTTTTAGTATTTTTTGATTTAATAAAAAATAATGGCCAGTTATCCCACCATAATTGTTTTCCAATGCTCTCCTACTCATGTGACGAACATTTTTTTCTGCAACCGGCAAAAAGGTAGCCGATGGGAATTTGCCTACATAGTTAAACATATCACAATTAAGTGATAAAATGTGAAAATCAACACAGGGCCTAAGAGAGACAAAATGTTCATACAGAATTTTTGAAAATTCATCCTTATAAAGTTCTGTCTTTAACTCCACCATTAAATGTAATTTGTTTTCGTATTGATGGATAACCTCAGCAAGTGTAGGGATAAGTAAAAATCGTTCTTTGAGTTCAGTAATTGTCATGGCATCAACCCTGACATTTTCGCCAAATAATCTTTTGCAATTATTGTCATGGATAACAACGGGGCAGGAATCTTTTGTAAACCTGATATCCAACTCAATGCCCCAAGCGCCACAATTCAAAGCATTATCAAAAGCATTGATTGTATTTTCAAACACAGTGACATTATCATGAACCCCTCGGTGTGATACTATCTTCGCTATCTTCTTATTGTGTGTGTGCTTTTGAGGACGAAGCGCAAAATAGCTGTCAACAATTCCACATAAAAGTTTGTCAATAAACATATAATATAATACGACATGAAGTGTCTTAAGTCGTTGTATTCATTGTTTGATTACAGTAGCGGGCTGATAATAAGAGCAGCATTTTCAAGAAAACGTTGAACAAAAGTACGATTTGCCAGATCATCAAGGCAGAGTTCAACGGAATTTGATTCATAATTCTTTTGTATAGTGCGTAACTCCTGGGTAAATTTCTGGTTGTAAACAAAAAGTGTAGTCTCAAAATTCAGCCAGAAGCTTCGCATATCAATATTTACGGATCCAAATAAAGAAAATTCATCATCAATGGTGATGGTTTTCGAATGAAGCAACCCACCCTGAAAAAGTAATATGGAGACCCCACTGGTAAGAAGTGTTTTATAGCGGGCATAACTGGCATAAGAAACAAGTTTTGAATCATTCTTTTCGGGTACTATAATGCGCACATCCACCCCTCGTTGTGCGGCAGATTCAAGGGCTGTGAGAATTGACTCGTCTGGTACAAAATAGGGGGTAGTCAGAGTGAGAGTTTTTCTTGAGGCATAGATGGTGGTTAGCAGTAATTGGTGGATAGCTTCCTGGGAAAAAGAAGGGCCCGAGGGGACAAGCTGCACTGGTATGTCGCCAACGGAAGCCTGATGATTCACATCTGCAATTTTACGAATATGAAGGATATCTTTGGCAAGGGAAGGGGAACGTAACTTTCCCTTGTCGGTTTCAAGGAACCAGTCACTGATAAATGTTCCAGCCATTGCTTCAACAACCGGGCCTTGAACACGTACCATGGTGTCCACCCATTGTCCCACCCCGGAATCCTGTTTAAAAAATCGAGGATCCACCATGTTTTGACTTCCGGTATAGGCAACTTTACCATCAATTACGACTATCTTTCGATGGTTTCGAATATCAATTCGTACAAACAGGGCCTTGAAAAATCCGGCGGGCAAAGCCTCAATTACATTAACCCCGGCCTGTTTTAGTTGCTGTATCTGTATCCCACGAAAAAACTCCTTTGAACCGATACTATCTATCAGGATACGGCAGGTTACACCACGCTTTGCTGCACGAATTACGGCGTCAACGACATCATTGGCCGTGCCCCCTTCGTACCAAATATAGAATTGCAGGTGACATGTCGAACGGGCAGTATCAATATCTCGAATAATTGAACGAATTATTTTTTCTGGTTCTTCAATAAGTTCAAGGCTGTTGCCATCCATAGTTGGAATACCGATCAATTTATCGGCTTGATTATGAATGGGTTCTAGTTCGGGTGAAAGCTTTGACCAGTCCACCGGAGAAATATGACGAAGAGATGCGAGCCAGGTGTGATAATGATCCAGTGATTCTCTGGCACGTTTGGCTCTCGTTTCACCTATCCTGTTTTCACCAAAAAACAAGTAGACAATAGCGCCAAGAAAAGGGAGTAATAAAATAACAACGAGCCAGGCCAGTGTAACACCGTACTGTCGCTGGCGCATAATAACACGACCACAGAGTCCCAGACGTAAAACAAGATCTGCAAGTGCAAAAAAGATAGTTAGAAAATGTTTACTCCAATGCAATGTTTCTATTTCCATAATTTTCGCACTTTACACTCCTTCATTAAAATGTAAAAGCGCTTATTTTTATATGGCATTTACCTTTGTTTGAATGCTATCATGTCATATTCTACGCTTTCTATTTTAAAGGAAAAGGACAATGAATATCAAAGGATTCTCTACATCTGCAGTCGCTGCTGGCATTCGCTATAAAGACAGGCTTGATCTTGGCCTGATATACAGTGATGTGCCGGCTGTAACTGCCGGGGTGTTCACTGAAAACCAGGTTAAAGCAGCCCCCGTTCTCGTTGACATAGAGCGACTAAAGCAAGGTCGTGCCCAGGCTATTCTTGTGAATTCAGGAAGTGCCAATGCCTGTACCGGTCAAAAGGGCATGGATGATGCTTTTGCTACCAGTTCTTTACTTTCATCCCGGTTAAAAATTGATGACGAAATGGTTCTTCTCTCATCCACCGGTGTGATCGGTGAGCAGCTCAATGTGAATGCCTTTAGCTCTTCCATGGATAAATTGGTTCAGGGACTCTCTGAGGATAATTTTGATGCGGTTGCCAATGCCATAATGACCACAGATACCGTCCCCAAAGTTGTGAAACGGAGTGTCACCATAGGCGGTCATGAAGTACAGTTTATGGGTATGGCCAAGGGTGCTGGCATGATAATGCCAAATATGGCAACCATGCTTTCTTTTGTTATCACAGATGCTCAAATTGGATTTCCTGCCCTGCGGGAAACGCTAAGAAAAGCAACAGACAGAACCTTTAACCGCATTACTATTGATGGCGATACCAGTACCAACGATATGGTACTGGTTATGGCCAACGGAACCGCCAAAAATTCCTGGATTGACGACGAAAACCCACTGGATCGACAGGTCTTTCAGGATACTCTGGAAGGAGTATTGAAAGACCTGGCTCTTATGATCGTGAGAGATGGAGAAGGTGCAACAAAGTGCATTACCATACGAGTTTGTGGGGCTCGTGGAGAAAAAGAGGCGGAACAGATGGCGAGAACCATTGCCAATTCTCCCCTTGTGAAAACCGCGTTTTTTGGAGAAGATGCAAATTGGGGTCGAATCCTTATGGCCATGGGCAGGTCCGGCGTACGTTTTAATCAGGAGCGGGTTGATGTTGCCATAGGTGACGTGGTATTGGTTCGTGATGGTCTGGCTGTTGGAAAAAACGCCGAAATTGAAGCTACCAAACTACTCAAAGAGAAAAATATTGCCGTCTGCATCGACTTAAAAGATGGAGTAGGATGTGAGGAGATGTATACCTGTGATTTTTCATTGGATTATATAAAGATAAATGCCGACTACAGATCGTAAGCGGCCTGCTTGCATCCATTGTAAATATTATTTTGTAACTTATGACCCTGCGAAACCCCATGGCTGTAGAGCCATGGGGTTTAAATCTGCCCAGAATCCTGCCGCTATGGTTTTTGCCTCGTCCCGAATTGAATGCCAGCTGTTTCAGGCCAAACATAAACTCAAAAAAACATCAGATAATTCAGGTGGTGGATTGGTTGCCTGATAATCCAATGGAGGTATTTTAGTGAAATTATCCCGTTTTGGAAAACAGTTTACAAGTGGGGCAGGGATCCTGAGCCTTATGGATGACCTGGGCAACGCGCTTGCCACTGGTGGCGATGATATGATTATGATGGGTGGTGGAAATCCCGGCCATGTTCCCGGTTTTCAAAAGATAATTCAAAAACGTCTGCAGGAACTTGCGGCTGACACCCCGTCTTTTCAAAAGCTTATTGGTGTTTACGATCCACCCCAGGGAGAGAAAGATTTTATTGAGGTTTTGGCAAGCTTATTAAGGCGTGAGTATGGATGGGATGTGGGGCGTGAAAACATAGCGCTTACCAACGGAAGTCAGGCTGGATTTTTTCTTCTTTTTAACCTGTTCGCCGGTGACTATGGCAATAATCAGCAGAAAAAAATACGTCTCCCATTGGCTCCCGAATATATTGGTTATGCTGATCTTGGCACCAGTGATTCCTTTTTCGTGGCCAACCGACCGCGTATCAAACTCCTGGAAGATAATCTTTTTAAATATCATGTGGATTTTGAGAATTTGCATATTGGATCTGAAACCGGTGCCATCTGTGTCTCAAGACCTACTAATCCTACGGGCAATGTCTTAACAGACGATGAAATCGCTCAACTTGATGTTCTGGCCAGACAGCATGACATTCCACTGATACTCGACAATGCCTACGGAGTTCCTTTTCCGGGGATCATTTATACAGACGCCGAACCCATCTGGAATGATAATATCATAGTCTGCCTTTCTCTTTCAAAACTTGGTCTTCCCGCAGCACGCACTGGTATAATAATTGCCCGTGAAGAGATAATACAAGCAGTTTCCGGCATGAATGCCATTATGAATCTTGCCACTGGCAGCTTTGGTGCTATGCTTGCGCATGAAATGGTTTCCACTGGTGAAGTATTGTCCATTAGCCGCAACGTCATTAAACCCTTCTATCAGGAAAAAATGGAAAAAGCCCTGGCTCTTTTTCACGAGAATCTTGCCGGTACACCTTATAAAATTCATAGCCCGGAAGGAGCCATGTTTCTCTGGCTCTGGTTTGAAGACATGCCTATCAGCAATAATGAGTTATATAAACGATTGAAGGAAAGAAATGTCCTGGTTGTCTCTGGTCATTTCTTTTTTCCAGGGCTTGAAGAACCCTGGCAGCATGAAAAAGAATGTATTCGTGT
>JAOZLI010000332.1 GCA_029934915.1 Desulfocapsa sp.
ACAGCCAAGGCGTGACAAATGAGTAGATTCTGTAAATTATCATAAACCTTAACCCATTGCCAGTACCATATAATTGGGTTTCTGGTATACTTTCATTAACCATTACCAGGAAAAGGTTTCTCTATGCTGCCCGTGTTTCGATTTATACTTATTCTTTTCTGTGCCCTGATTCCCCTTTATTCTCATGGAGCGGAACAAACAGTAAAGATCGGTATTCTGGCCAAGAGAGGCCCCGAGCTGGTCCATCAGAAGTGGCAACCCACTGCCGACTATCTAAATCACGCTCTTCCCGCATATCATTTCCAGGTTGTTCCTCTCGGGTTTGATGAAATCCATTCTGCGGTTCAGGAATCGAAAATTCAGTTTGTTCTCGCCAATCCTGCTTTTTATGTTGAACTGGAAAAACGGCACGGTGCCAGTCGGATTGCTACCCTGATTAATCAGCATATAAGTGGGAAACAGACAACAATTTTTGGCGGTGTTATCTTCTCTCGTACTGATCGGCAGGATATTCTCCAACTCACCGATTTCCAACATAAATCCTTTATGGCTGTGGAAAACAGATCCTTTGGCGGCTGGATCATGGCCTGGCGGGAATTTGGCCGGGAGCATATCGCACCTGCAACATTTTTCTCACGTCTGGAATATGGAGCTACCCATGATACCGTAGTCTTTGCTGTGCGCGATGGTTTGGTGGACGGGGGGACAGTTCGTACGGATACTCTGGAGCGAATGGCCGGTGAAGGAAAAATTGATCTAGCTGACTTTCGGGTTCTGAACCAGAAGCATGAGGCGGATTTTCCCTTTCACTATAGTACAGAGTTGTACCCCGAGTGGCCCCTGGCCACTTTGCAAAGCACCCCTAAACGACTTGGTCGACAGGTTGCAGCTGCCCTTATGGCAATGGATGAAAATGACCCTGCCGCTATTTCTGGGAAGATAGCAGGATGGACCATCCCTCTTAATTATCAACCCGTTCATGATTGCCTGCTGGCCCTTCGTATTGCCCCCTATGAAAGCTATGGAAAGTTTACCTTGAAAGATGTGATCAAACGCTACTGGTTACAGGCACTTTTGCTGGTCCTGGCAATTCTTGTTATTGTCCTGATTGCCCTGTACATCTTTCATCTCAATCGTACTCTCAGTCAGAAAAAGGCAGAAGTTGAGGAGTTAAACCAGAGCCTGGAGGATAAGGTACGGAACCGTACACAGAAGATTGAGGATTTATTGCGACAGGAAGTGTATCTGCGTGATATTCTAGAAACTATTGCAGATATCAATGAGTTACTTATAACTTCTCCGAACCTCGGCAAATTGTTGGGGGATGCCTGTGTCCGATTTGTTCGTCACAACTACTATGACTTTTCCTGGGTTGGTTTACTCAAAAATGAAAAAATTGAGACAATTTTTTCTTCCGATGGTGATCACCTGCTGGCGAGTCTTCCCCTTGATTTAACACGCAAGGATACAGGGTTTTTCAATTCAGCAACGGCGCAGTGTCTTGCCACTAATATGACCGTGGTTTTGCCATACAAGACTGAGAGCCCTGGTATTACCCCTTTGCAAAATGGGAAATTGATAGTCGGGATAGAATGGGTAGTAGCCATCCCGCTTCGTCCTGATAAATATTCTGCACCCATTGGAGCGCTGTCTGTATATACCTGGCGTAAGCAGGGGTTTGAGGCGGAAGAAATAGCCATGCTGGAAGAGTTGGCCGGTGACCTTGGTTTTGGTATTACTGCTTATGGACATCAACAGGCTGTAAGCCAACTCGAAATCGAGCGTACAGAAAATTACGAAGAGACCATTCTTTCCTTTGTAAATATGATCGACCACCGGGATACCTATACGGCAGGTCATACCCTGCGGGTGGCCCACTACTGTGAACTGATTGCTTTGGAGATGGGCTACGATGAGGATGAAGTAGAGATCCTGAAAAAGGCGGCAATTCTTCATGATATAGGGAAGATCGCCACTCCTGACTCAGTTCTGCTCAAACCGGGAAAGCTTACCGAATCGGATTATGATTTAATCAAACTCCATGCCACGGCAGGATTTGAGATGCTTTCCAATGTCAAAATGTACCATGAACTGGCTGTGTTTATCCATCAGCATCATGAGCGATATGATGGTAAAGGGTACCCCCTTGGCCTTAAAGGAGATGCTATTCATCCCTTTGCCAGAATCATGTCCGTGGCCGACGCCTTTGATGCCATGACCACAAATCGTATCTATAAGCCGAGAAAAGAACTGAAGGCCGCGCTGCAGGAGCTCACCTCTCTCAAGGGAATACAGTTTCATCCTGCCGTGGTTGATGCTGCAGTCAAGGCCTTGCGTGATGTTTCCATCGTGACCAGCATCAGCCAGCTGCCGGTTACGGAACTTGAGCGTAGACGTTTTTCCTATTTTTTTAACGATAAGCTTACCGGGCTCTATAATGAGGACTATCTACAGATTATTCTTCAGAATAATGTGGATCGTTTTGAATACACCTGTGTGAATACCCTTCATCCACAGAATTTACAGGAGTACAATAAAGAGGTGGGCTGGGAACAGGGAAACAAGTTTTTACAAATATTTGCCACCGAGTTACGGAAAAAATATCCAAACAGCATGGTTTTCCGCGCCTTTGGCAATGATTTTATAGTGCTGTCAAAACATCATAATGAGTTGACAGTGAAGGTGCTCGAGGGCTTTGCTGTTATTACAGAAACTGGCATGAGCATTGAGGTACGTCATGTAGATCTGCTCAAAGATACTGTGTATACCATGAAAACTCTTGAACGGATGGGAATGATGGCGGGTTGGGGAGGCAGGAAGAAGAGAGAAGGGGCAATTGCCCAGGATCG
>JAOZLI010000094.1:0-2845 GCA_029934915.1 Desulfocapsa sp.
TAGCACCCCGCATTCCTCCCCGAAGATTAATCTCCGCCAGAAATGTCTCATTGCTTTCAGTCAGCATTAAATCCAGATGTGCATATGGATATTTCCCACGGCTCATAGCTGTTCTGCAGAGCTGTAACTGCTTTTCGCTAAGTGTGAATGGCGATGCTTCGCCGCCACAGTGCAGGTTGTTACGGAAATTATCCGGATTGTTCCGCTCGTAGGCTTCTACAAAATCATCAATGATGATCACCCGTACATCGCGGCTGTCTTTTATATAGGGTTGTAAAACAAAAGGGTAGGGTAAAACATTATTCGCGGCCTGGGTGTAGACATCTTCGATATCTCTAAAAAGATGTATGCCAAGACCTGCATTTTTCCGGTCATGCTTCAATACAACTTTAGCGATGCCGAATTTACCGTAGTGGGAAACCGTTTCCAGAAGTCCGTGAATATCATAGATAACCACGGTACGGGGGATCATTAACGAACCAAGTAATCGTGCCTGAAATGTTTTTGAGCGACTGGCCAGTTGAGATGTGGCTGAAGGGATAAGTTGAACACCACGTTCAAGAAGATCAAGGAGAAGATGTTCTTCACCATATTTTAAGCGAAGGCGGCAGGTTACAATATCTCCAGCTTGTAGTTCGTTATAGCATTCAAAAAGCTCATCATTCGTGGTAATAACGCGGGGGGTGGGGCTCAAAAGAGCATCTCTGCAAAACGGCTATGAAAGTGGGAAAGATCGGCTTCGCAATGCGCGCAGATAAGTTTCAATGCTCCCAGCACCTGAGAATCATCTTCTTCAGGTGTGAAGCTTCCATCTTGATTCTGCGTGTAAAGAGTCGTGAGAATCACGTTTTCGGCTATTTCGATAAATTCTTCATCATTGCCGCATTTAGGGCAGCTGATTCGGTTGACAGGGGTGGGCAGGTCTTGTGCTTGCATAGGGATAAGAGGCGCTAAATCAGCCTTCTGCAACCTGGGCTACAGCGCCGTTTTGCTCTTCGTTACCCTTTACCAGGTGCAATTCTTTGGAAGTGATTTTCATTTCACCAGAAAGCTCAGCGCCCGGTTCCACTGTGAGGCTGCTGCTTTCTATTCGGCCACTGATATTGCAACTTTTTCTGGCGGTGACAAGGGTTGCGTTGATGTTTCCTTCAAGGGTGCCGTGGCAGACGAAGGTTGAGACCTGGATGTCGCCTGTGATCTTTCCACTTTCGCTGAGAATTAAATGCTCCCCTTTGATGTTTCCTTCAATGGCTCCGTCTATTCTGGCCTTCCCTTCGAAGAGTAACTCTCCTTTCATCACCATCTTTGTGTCAATGATGGAAGAAATAACTTCTTTATCTGCTTTCTGACTTTCCTGTTCGAAATCGTCTTTTTGTTTGAAGAGGCTCATGTTATTTCTCCGGAATAGCTACGTCTTGTTTGTTTTGCGCAATAATAAGTTTGCTCGCTTTTAGCTGCTTACTTTTTTGGGCAGAGAGTTGTGTTATTCCAGCAGCATTGTTAAGTCTGTCCGCACGCATAAAATTAGATGGATTTATGGGGGCACCATGCAGGCAAATTTCGTAGTGCAGATGTGATCCCGTAGAACGTCCGGTGTTGCCGACAGTTCCTATTTTTTGTCCACGTGTTACTTTGTCTCCACGTTTTACGGTCATTGAACGCATATGTGCAAACTTGGTTGTGTAGCCATTTCCGTGATCGATCTCGATAAATTTACCATAACCACCATTCCAGAAGGCTTTACTGACCACACCTTCAGCAGTGGCCAAAATTGTATCACCGGATCGTCCGCGAATATCAATTCCGGAGTGAAACCCTTTTTCACCATTCACAGGGTCACTGCGATGTCCAAAACGTGACGAAATGCCTCCGGGAATAGGGCGCCCAAGAGGAACAGAGTGAATTGCGTCCAGATATTTGTTGGAACGATACAGGAGTTCTGTGCTGAAATCTTTTTGCGGCGCAATATAGGGGCCGCCTGAATTACTGCTGTCGGGGGGGGAAATATCTTTTACCTCAACACCAATATTACACATGATCCGTTCGATCATGCCGCTGCGTTCTTCAAGTTCTGATACGGCAGTGTTCAGGAGTACTTGTTTTTCAAGCAGAAAGGTTTCTTTCTGCTGATTGCTTTGGAGCGCAAGGTCGGATAGTTGGCTGCTTAGAGTGTCGTTCGTACTTGTACTTGCGTCAATTTCTGTGGTCAATACATTGACTTGATCTGTTAAGGTGGCAATGCGAGCTGTTAAATCTGTATTTGCATTGAAGCCGTGGAAAGAATTATATCCAAGAACTGTACAGCTAAGAAAAAGACCCGCAAGAATAGAGCAGCTGGTTTTTAATTTTCGCCTGGAGAGAAGAAAAGAACGTCCTTTTCCTGTTTCTCCAGTGATGAGAATATGTAGTCGGTCGCTCATTGTGATTTGCTTGGGGGTGGTGTATATTTGAAAGATTTTAAAATCATGTTTCTACAACATCAAGTTTACTCCTGGATCTTGTAAAATTCAATTAAAAAGCAACGTTCCGGCTTTTTCTGGTCTACGCGTTCCTATTCTTCTGTATAATTGGTCAAAACTATGTCAAATCTCCTTACTTGTCAGGCTGTAACAAAGTCCTTTGGCGCTGATTGCCTGTTTAAAAATATTAATCTTGTCATCCATCAGGGAGATCGTATTGGTCTTATCGGTCCCAATGGCAGCGGTAAATCCACTCTGTTGAAAATTATTTGTGACAGACTTGATGCAGATGATGGAAAAATCATTAAACGTAAAAATGTTTCCACTGCCTATCTTGATCAGTCTGATATGTTTCAGGAAGAGGCGAGTGTGGAAGACAATCTGGA
>JAOZLI010000094.1:2945-9343 GCA_029934915.1 Desulfocapsa sp.
TACTACCCGAAAGTCCTGGTGCTTTTTTAATTGTCAGCCATGATCGACGGTTTTTAGAGAACATCAGCAATCGTGTGATTGAAATTTCCCCGGCTTATCCTGAAGGTTCTCTGCAGGTAGAGGGGAATTATTCGCAATTCCTATCCAAACGGACAGAATTTTTAGAAAATCAAGAACGCCTTGAAGATCGACTCTCCAACAAGATGCGTAGGGAAGACGAATGGCTCAGTCGCGGTCCTAAGGCGCGTGCCACCAAGGCGCAGTATAGAATTGATGAGGCGCATAAATTAAAGGCACAACTCAGTGAGATCAAAGGGCGAAACCGTTCTCTCAAGCAGGTCGCCATAGATTTTGAGGCAACGGGAAGAAAAACGAAGAAATTACTCGAAGCCATTGGAATCAGCAAAAGCTATGAGGGAAAGGCGCTTTTTTCCGACTTGGATCTGGTTCTCTCACCAGGGAGCCGGTTGGGGTTGTTGGGGAGAAATGGATGTGGAAAGTCCACTCTTATGCAGATTCTTGCATCTGCCACCGGCACGGATGGATATAAGAGTGATACCGGAACGCTTACCACGGCCCCCGATGTGAAAATTATCAGTTTTGATCAGAAACGCGAAGGGATTGACCCAAGTCTCACCCTGCGTCGTGCCTTGGCTCCCGATGGTGATTCTGTTGTTTTTAGAGAGCGATCAATCCATGTGGTTTCCTGGGCCCAGCGTTTTCTTTTTCGGGCAGATCAGCTGGAGACACCAGTGGGACAGCTTTCCGGTGGGGAACAGGCTCGTATCTTGATTGCAGAATTGATGCGTCAATCCGCTGATATTCTCCTGCTTGATGAGCCCACCAATGATCTTGATATCCCTTCGCTTGATGTTTTGGAAGACAGTCTGCTTGATTTTCCAGGAGCTCTTGTGCTTGTAAGCCATGACAGATATCTTCTCGATTCTGTGTGTGAGCAGGTGCTTGGGTTTAATAATAAAGGCGGTGTTACCTATTATGCAGATTATCAGCAGTGGCTAGCCGATTTGAAAAAAGCTGATAACTCATCCAGTGCTCTTCCAAAAACTGCAGGCAAAGAGAATACGTCTAAAAAGAAAAAACAAAACAAAGCAGGAAAGCTTTCCTATTTAGATCAGCGTGAATATGAGCAGATGGAAGGAAAAATTGAGGAGGCTGAAGAACTCAAAGAGTCACTGCAGCTACGTATGGATGATCCTGAAACCTCAGCAAAACCACAGGAACTTGAGGCCGTTTGGGCAGAATTTGAAGAGGTAAAAGAAGAGGTTGATCGTTTGTATTCCCGTTGGGATGAATTGGAAGAAAAGAAATTAAGTGAGGTGTAAGTTATTTGTACGTGTAATTAGTAAATTACGGAAAAGTTGGACGATTTGCTCCCAATTCTTGCCATTGGTTTGGAGGTAGGTTGTGGTTGAGTGCAGCGAAACCCAACATTTGCAACTGGGGACAGTATATAAGGGTGTAGAAAAATCATAAATTCGATGAATGGGTTCATTTATGAGGAGAAAAGCACAAATGGTAAAGATATTCAGCAATGGTATCAGCGCCGTTTTTCTGTGCAGGTGTTTGTCGATCAGTTGAAAAGAAAGCCTCAAGAGTATTCAGCCACTTGCCAGAGAGAAAATCTTCCTGGCTGAGGATTTTTCCTTCCAGTTGACTGGTACAGAACTGTTCAAGAATCGCAGATTCAGGAAAAGTAGTTCGACCAACAGTGACAAGTGGAACACCTGCCTGGAAACATTCGGCCACAGTTGAGTATCCACTCTTGCAAATCACAAGGTCGGCAGCATTTATGATGTCGGGATGATAGAAACCAGAGTTTCGTGAAAGGAGAAAGACATTGTCTGCAGGGTGGAGGTTTTTTTCCTGTCCTGCGAGCAGAAAGATGCTGTCCGGAACAGTGGGGAGTTTATGAATAAAGGGAATCTCCAGATCCATCCCCCCCATGGATATCAAAACTAATTTTTTGTTCTGGCACTGGAACGCCTGGCGAATTTTTGCTCTTTGTGTACGAGTACGGCGAAAGATGGGCGAACAGTGTAATTGGCCTCTGTTGATACCGCAGGCGGGTTCGGCGCGAATGTGGATGTCGGTCTGCTGATACTGGCTGTGCAAGTAGTCAATAGCCGGTTGGATGTCAGGGTAGTTGGGGAGATAGGCCTGGTATATCCAGTCCCAGGTGAAATTCTCAATAAGAACCGAGGGGATTCCAGCCTTTTTGGCAACAGCAATACCCAGTGGGGCAATATCGCAGAGAACCAGGCTGCATCCTTGTATTTCTTCGGCAAGACTATTTACCAGTGACTGATCAAAAGGAAGAAATTCATTGAGGCGTGTGATGGTTGCCGGGAGATCAGCGTGAAGCCCATTTTTTTGGATAAGTCCAATGTCACAGGCAAGGGGGGAGTAGCTGAAGCGACGAAGTGTTTCTGCAAAAAGTGACTCAGGGACAGTTGTGAAAAGGTGCGGATGAAGATCTGGAATTTTTTGTTGCAGGGCCTCAAGGACGCCAGTCATTCGACTGGCATGTCCAAATCCGTGTGGTGTAATAAAACAGGCTACTTGAGTTCCTTTCACCCCGGCGGCCAACTTAGTGATCTTCCTCCCAAAACATGCATATGGATGTGAAATACAGTCTGTCCTGCTTCCGCACCATTGTTGTAGACCAGTCGGAAATCAGTCACTCCATTTTCCTTGGCAACCTGAGCCCCAACTCGCATCATTTTACCAATCAGTGCCTCGTCAGCCTCTGTGACGTGTGCAGGATCCTTAATATGTTTTTTAGGGATGATGAGGAAGTGTACCGGTGCCTGCGGGGCGATATCACGGAAGGCCAGTAAATCGTCATCTTCGTATAGCTTATTGGCAGGAATTTCTCCCGCCGCAATTTTACAAAAAAGACAATCATCCATCATGGAGTAGCCTTTTTTGCCATTTCACAGGAATCGATAAAAAGTTGTTCGATCGCATCGCGTCCGGCATCATTGAGGTACCGGGTTCCTGATCCGACAAAGGTGTCATACTCAATAATAGGACTATCTTCTTTCCATTCACCCTCTGTCCAGGTAAGCCATTGTTTTTTAGGCTGGTCATAAACATGTAACGGACGGTTAAAAAGTTTTGCCAGTTCCACGGCCCATCCTGTCCCACCTTTTACTGAATTGTCGTCCATGATAGAACCAATAACAAAGACTTGGTGTCCGTTGTTGACCATGTGGAAAATGGTCTGAAGAACTTTTCTGATTTTTTCTGTCTCGTAATAGGTGCGGTTCAGCATGCGAGAGGCTAGTTCCATGGAGATATCGCCACGTTCAAGCTCTTCTTTAGTGAGAGTAACAGAGTTTTTGTTACGGTTCAGCTTGTGCCCTTCAAAGGTGTATATAATTTCTTTGATGCCGTGTTTTTCAGCGGCTTCACCAAAAGTCGCTTCGGCACCTTTCAGGCCACCACTATAAAGAGTACAGGTTTTCTTATCCATTTACATGCTCCTATTCGTTAAGAATCTCATCAGACAACACATTGATGGCGTCGTAAAAACTCTTCATCTTCTTCGTCACTGCAAATTTACTGTCATTACGACGTACCTAAGTACGCCTCATTCCATTAAATTTGCGTTCCTCGAATATGAAGTTTTTTACTTAGCCATCTAAAGTTTAGGTTTTTACGAGCTTGTTATACATTGATAAACTGGTAAAAAGTATAATTCCAGATGGCTAAGTTTACCATAATATAAAGCAAAGGCAAGAACGAGCTGAAAAAGCAGGCTATTTTTTCAAAGCTTTTATAAAAACCCGATCCGGTGCAGGATAGCCCTCAACTGTTATTGTACTATCTTGGGGTTGAATAAAATCTGCGTAGGATTCAAACGTCATCCAATCTGTCTGGCGCTGTTCAATACTTGACATGGGATGCTGACAAAATAGATTAATATCTGTGAAACCAGCACGTGCCAGCCAGTTGATAAGACAGTTGCCGGTGGGGACAAAGTAGGTTCCCGGCACCTTTGCGTATGTTTTCTTGGGGAATAGTGCCATCTCCGATTCTCCAGGAATGGCCTGGGATTCAAGAATCAGGGTGCCTCCAGGGCGCAGGGAAGAGTAAATCTCCCGCAGACATTCAACGGGAGAGCTTCGATGATAAATGATCCCCATACAGAAAAGTACATCAAAACATTCTGGAAAAAGATTCAGGTGCTCAACACCCATCAGGTTGATATCCAGGTTGTCCTGCCTTGCCATGCCGTTCAGTGCTTTGAAACAATAATAGTGCTGCACTGAGGGCTCAAAACCTATTACCAGTTCAGGCTCATAGGGTGTCATGCGAAACATATAGTAGCCATTGCTGCACCCTATGTCTGCTACGATTTTCCCTTTCATATCCGGTAAAACATCCACCAGGCGCTGCCACTTTCGTTGACTCTGCCACTCGGAATCGACAGAGATGCCATAAACAGAAAAGGGACCCTTGCGCCAGGGCATAAATTGGCGCAGGTTGAACTCGATCTTTTGTTGCTCCTCTCTGGTTACTTCATCGGTATTGCCAATTTGTACCCAGTCGTCATTACAGTTTATTTTGCTTGCCGGGAATTGTTGTAATGCCTCGCAGGGTGTTCGGTAGCGTAAAAAACCCTTCTTGTCCTGATTAACCCATTTTTGTAAAGTGTTGTCTGTTTTGAGGATTTCGTCATATTTTGCCGATATAGGCAGATGGTCTATGTAATTCATACGGATAGTCGTGAATATCTCAATAGGGTGGCTTGATGGCCAGAAAGGAAACAAAGTTAAACCACTGGAAAAAAGGTTCGACTTCAATAAAACCGGCAGATTGCAGCATGGCCCTGTTCTCTTCAAGGGAACAGGGGATCAGAACATTCTCAAGAGCCTCTCGTTTTTTTGCTATTTCAAGCTCAGAGTAGCCTTTTTCTTTTTTGAAAGCGTGATAAATATCAATATAGCTGCGGTTCAATCCGGGATGATGCGAGATAGTCTTTTCGCTGAGTATGCAAATTCCACCGGGGCGAAGATTGGTATAGAGGTGCGATAGAAATTTTTCGCGATGCAGGGGGCGAATAAACTGGAGAGTGTAATTAAGAATAAAAGCCGAGGTGTTTGGTTGATCCATCTTTATGATGTCACCATGGATAAACTGCAGGTTCTTCTGTTTTGAAAAGAGTTCGGCTTTGAGTCTGGCCTTGTCAAGCATGGCGGAAGAATTGTCGATACCGGTGTATTGAAAGTTTTCTTTTACCAGCAGGCTGCTCAGTTGCATAAGAGTGCTTCCCGTGGCGCAGCCAAGATCAACAATCGTATCACCATCGTGTAGCAGCCTCTTCATTATCCTGGCAATGGAGAGAATCACCTCTTTGTAGAAAGGGACAGACCTGTCCAGCATATCATCAAATACCTGGGCCACCCGTTCATTAAAAACAAAGTCTTCTTCAATTTGATTCACTTGGAAAAGAGAGTCTTTACCATCGTTTTTGTGCGTATTTTCCATGAGCGGTATATACCATTGTCTGCGGTCATGGGAAAGTCCAAATTGGTCTTTGCATACAACGAATAGACTTGCCAACATACGATTATCCAGCTATAAATAATGATTTCAATGTTGCATAGTCACATAACTGGTTTGGAAAATGGTAGTTATATATTGTTTTTACTGAGGGAGGGTCGGTGTTATGAGTGGAAAATTTTGGGGAAATATTGGTCTTGGTGCGGTACTGGTTTGTCTTGTTGGTTTTGCAGTTACAAAAATCAGTGCATCGTCTGGTGTGGAAGGATTATTCCTGCCAGAGGTGAAGGTCTCTGATTCTACGGCTGAATTGCTGCATTCTGTGGAGCTTGTACGGGCAAAGGTCATGATACAAAAGAAAGTAAACAATATCGATGCAGCTTTTGGTATTGAAAACCGGGGTGGACATGATATAAAAAACATATCTATTCTCTGTACCTCTTTTGATACCAATGGTAAAGAACAGGGGCGTGATAAATGGATTGTGTTTGATACGGTGAAATCCCATGCACGCGGAGATTTTACTTTTTCCGATAAAAAATTTATCAGTGATACTGTCGTCCGTTCAGAGTGTCAGATTGTTGATCTTGAAGTGGCCAAAGCGCCTCTTATAACAGTACATCGCGGGGCTGCCGGACACGGAACAGAACATGGCGGCGAAGCTGATGCTGCTCATGACACTGGACATGGCAATACACACTGATCTAACGCAGGCAAGCTGCAAGTAAGTGCCTTGTTGCTGCTTGTAACAAACTGAGAAAAAACCTGATTCATATTTTCTTGTTGTTTATGACAGAAACTATGGAGTAAGGCACTAAACAGGCTGATGGCCTTAGGGCTTGGCAAAAAATTCCAAGCCCTTAAAACGT
>JAOZLI010000095.1:0-5483 GCA_029934915.1 Desulfocapsa sp.
TCAGTTTTCCGGATCGCTGATCCTGTTTTAAAACGATGGAAACCTGAAGTCCAATATTAATATCACTACGATTCATGCCGTTCATAATGGTTTTCACTTTGATTGAATTGCTGGCAAGGTATATAGAAGATATCATGACTACCATACTCTCTTATACTATTCCTGTATATCCTTTAGTCCGTTCTGATTGAGAGCGACTTGAGATGTTTCCTGTTATGTTGCAAGTTAGCCCACCTCACTGAGGTGAGAAGGGCACAGGTCCATTTTTGCATTTTCTTGCTTCTGAGAATGAGGGGAATTTGAGTTTATGACTGACCGAAGCATATTGATACTTACTGCCACTGGGATGGCCTTGCCAGTTATTTTCTCCTGTCTGCTGGTGTGTGGAAAAAAATAATCCAGGTGCTTTTGTTGTCAGGATCTAATCTGAACTTGAGGTCGGTCTGTCGACTACCAGAAATTCATGATCAGCGTTGATGATGAGTAGTTCCTGCATGGTTTCAGCTCCCCAAACCACACAGGAGAAATCCAAGAATGGGGCCACATTTATCCCTACAGGCCGGGTAGAATTCTCCCTGATGACGAGTGCCGGATTTGTTTGTTTTTCCCCAGAAAAATTCGGCAAGGCCAATGGGTTGTAAGTCATTTATCGCAGCAAAATTAAGGAGTTTTGGAGCACAGCAGTCTCCTGTACCCGTGGGGATACCTTGATTGTCAGGAAAAAGATCACTTAGTAAACATTGGTGCTTCTTGAAATTGTTGAGTCGGTACAGGGCGTGGATCTGTTTCATAAGGTTTTGCGAATGTGTTTTTCGCTCTTTTTTTAGATCTAAGCGTTGTTCAGGCGAAATACCAGGGGCTTCCATTTTTCTTCCAAGGGCTTTAATTCGTTTTTCGGCGGGAGTATTCAGCTTGTTAAAATGGAGTGGATTAAAGAGTGGTGGTACCCAGCCTTTCACTTCCCAAGTGCCATTGTACTGTCCTGAAAATGCCTTTAAAATTATTTGTTCGCCAGTGTCTTTTTCGCAAATAAGTACGCCAAACATCTTGCCTCGGGCATGCCCGTATAAAAAGTCTGTACTGAGAAGATTGTTTGCGTCGTTTGTTTGTGTTTCATTATGAATGCATTTGTGGGTCTGTAGCAGGTGCATAAGACTATCTGCTGCAGCTCTGGCCGGTTCCATTGGAAGAGAGTGAGTGCTTCCGCAACCATTGCACCAGCCCTGGCAAGGGAAATTAATGAAGGGCATGATCTTTTGACCTGCTAAAGAGTTGTGAGGTGATCATGCCGGTAAGCATTAATGAACATCCTAAAAATTCTCTAAGTTGCAACACTTCATTCAAAAACAGCCAGCCGCCAAGAACCGCAAACACCGCCTCCAGGCTCAGGATAATCGCCGCGTGAGCTGGGTGTGCATTTTTTTGGGCTATAATCTGCAGGGTATAGGCTACTCCAACCGAAAGCACTCCCGCAACAAAGACGGGCACTTTAGCTGCTATTACATTCTCCAGGGAAATTGTTTCCATGGTAACTGCCACGAGCAGGCTGAATACAGAGCAAAAAATAAATTGATAGAGGGAGAGGAGCAGGGCATCATATTGTCTGCTGAACCATGAAATAAGCTGTACATGAATTGCCCAGAAGAGTGCACTGCCAAGAACCAGTAAATCCCCTTTGGAAATTGTAAAGTTCTCTGTGACACTTAAGAAAAACATGCCAATTACAGCGAGACCGGCACCAAACCAGGTGCTTTTGTTTGTCTGCTGTTTTAACAGAAGGCCGAGTATAGGGACAATGATCACATATAATCCGGTTATAAATCCGGCTTTGCCTGCACTGGTATAAAGTATTCCAACCTGTTGCAGGGAAGCACCAAGAAAAAGCGTAGCCCCCAGACAACATCCTGCAAAGATGCCAGTTTTACAAATAATTGGAGATCTTTTTTGGGAGTCCTGTTTGAATCTGAAAAACATAATCACCGGGAGTAGTGAGAGTGCACCCACTGCGAACCGCACACCGTTAAAGGTGAACGGTTGTACGTAGTCCATGCCCTGCCGTTGAGCAACAAAGGCAACTCCCCATATCATGGCAGTTGTCAGGAGGAGAATGTTGGATTTCCAGTGGTTGTTCATTTGCATTGTTTGTTTACTTATTTGCTCCTATCTGAAAGGTCGAATTGAGGAGCAGCAAGATACCACCCTTCACAAAAAAAAACAGTAGTAGCTTTGCAGCCCTTTGCATCAAAGGATTTAATTGTTATTGTGTAAACGTTCGTCAGCACCACATCTTTGTCCGTTTTGTCCTGCTCTCATATAAATGCATATGCTATGCAGTCCAAAACGGATACATATGGAACACTGAAAAAAATTTGTTGCAGATTCCCTATTACCTGAAATGAAAATGAAACAATCCTGGCGTGTCCCTGATTTTTTAGATCTTGAATATTTTTTTGCTGGAGATAAGCAGCAGGCTGATGAACAGGGAGAAACTGTTCTTCGTAATCGGGATAGAGAGTTGTATCTGGATACCATCGGTGGGGAAGATGGAGATACGTCACCCGACAGAGATTGGCTGATTTTCCGGTGGTTGCAGGAACGTCGAAGCCTTGAGAATACAGAACAGGGGGGACAGGCCTTGCTGCCGGGGCGTATGTGGTATGAATTGTATGGCCTGTTCTGGTCTCTGTTCTCCTTTCTGGCCTTTGCTGCAGGTGGCGGTCTCTGCTATTCGTATTTAAGTTATACAGGCGAGCAACCAGTGAACGTATCGCTCTTCTTTCTGGTTTTTGTAGGGTTTCAACTTTTGTTGTTGTTTGCCCTTCCTGTGGCCTGGTCAGTGCGTAAATTGCGCGGCTTGGACCTTCGCTCTTCTCTTGTACTCTCCCTTGTGAACAGGGGATTAAACCGTTTTTTGTTTACAATCAGAAAGACAGGTTTCGCTCATATGAAGAGTGAGCGTAAGCAGCACTTTGCCGCATCTCTTGCCATGGTACAAACTCGTGGGTCGGGCTATGGGACGCTCTTTTTCTGGCCCCTGTTTCTTCTTTTTCAGCTCTTTGGTATTGCATTCAATTTTGGTGCGCTTGGTGCCTTGCTGGTGAAAGTTGCAAGCTCAGATCTTGCATTTGGCTGGCAATCCACCATTCAGGTGTCCGCTGAAGTTGTGGCCAGGTGCGTGCAATGGCTTGCTCTTCCCTGGTCCTGGTTCCTCGGGGAGACAAGTTACCCGGGTCTTGCACAAATTGAAGGCAGTCGTATGGTGCTGAAGGATGGTTTTTATCACCTGGCAAGTGTGGATCTTGTCTCCTGGTGGCCCTTTCTTTGTCTTGCTATCTGCTTTTATTGTCTGCTTCCCCGCATGGTTCTGTTTGTCTTTGGAAGTATGGCCAGAAAACGTGTTCTGGCTGCAGTTTCTTTTAATCGGGCTGAGCATAATCAATTGGTGCATCGTTTGCTCACACCTCGTTTGAATACCCAGGTCCAGAAGGGTAAGGATAAGGAGAAGGCATTTGAGAAGATTCCCGAGGAGGTGCAGGCAGAGGTACAAGAAAATCCACTCCCCATCGTTGAACGTAAACCCCAAAAGAAAGTAGCAGAAGCGGAGGAAAAGCCAGCGGTACATGGTGGTTTATTAGCGCTTGTACCGGATGAAATCTTTGACGATATCTCTACAAATATCCTCGAAACACATTGTGAGCAGCGTTTTGGTTACACCATTGCAGAAACCTTGCGTATACACGAGCAATATGCAGAGAACAGCACAATCTTTACTGCTTTAGCAAAGGACAGCGCGCAGATTAGCTCGCCATTACTCGTGCTCCAGGAAGCATGGCAGCCTCCCATTCAGGAAATGTTGAGTTTTCTGCAGGAATTACGGGGGAAATGTGAATCTGAATTACATATTATAGTGGCATTAATTGGGAAACCAACGTCGGATACACTGTTTACTCCTGTTACAGAGAGTGACCTTCATATCTGGCAGCAGAAAATCGCAACACTCAAAGATCCATTTCTGCAACTCTCTATTCTTGCGGAGGAATCATGATAAGCTCTGTTCCGGAATTTGCAGTGGTGGGACATCCAAATGAGGGGAAGTCTTCGGTGCTCTCCACGTTGGCGGAGGATGATTCCGTCCGTATCAGCCCAATGCCCGGGGAAACAAAAGAGTGTCAAAGTTTCCCGGTGAGCATCGATGGGCGTGAAATTATACGCTTTGTGGATACTCCAGGATTTCAAAATCCCAGAAAAACCCTGCAGTGGATGCAGGAATATCAGGGGAGTGATGAGACATTAATCAAAGAATTTATTGCAGCTCATGAGCATAAACCCGAGTTTCATGATGACTGTAGTTTGCTGCAGCCTCTTCTCCGCGGAGCCGGAATTATCTTTGTGGTGGATGGCTCAAGACCTCTTCGCAATATGGACAAGGCGGAGATGGAAATCCTGCGACTTACAGGCTGCCCTCGAATGGCCATTATTAATTGCAAGGATGATGAAACGGCCTGGCTTGCGAAGTGGCAACAGGAGTTCAGGAAACATTTTAATGCCATTCGCCTTTTTAACTCCTGCAAGGCCACTTATGCTGAACGTATTGGACTCCTTGAGAGTTTAAAGGCAATAGATCAGGATCTGCAACCGCAGCTTGATCGTGTGATTACAGTATTCAAACAGGATTGGCAGGCACGAAATGATCAGGTTGCGGAATTTATACTCTCTTTTCTGGAGACGGGGGTTTCCTACAGTCGCTCCTTGCACATCCGTCCCGGTACCGACGAGACAGCGCTGACCAACAAACTCCACCAGGAATACGAAAGCTATCTGCGAAATCTTGAAAAAAAGTGTCAGAAGCAGATGCGGTCGCTGTACAAGCATAATATCTTTAATCTGGAACTTCCTCCTCAATCTATTCTACAGGAGGATCTCTTTGCAGGCAAAACCTGGGAGTTCCTGGGGTTGAACTCTTCTCAACTTATTATGGCGGGAGCCGTGAGTGGCGCAGCCGTAGGTGCTGGGATTGATATTGCAGCGGCGGGTCTCTCTTTTGGTGTTTTTTCAACCATTGGTGGACTCGTGGGGGCGGCAGGAACTGCTTTAAAGGGAAAAGAATTCCTGACGGGGTCACGTCTGCTTGGTTTGCGCCTTGATGATCAACGCTTACAGGTGGGGCCGGTCAAGAATATTCAGCTTCTCTTTATCCTTCTAGATCGGCAATTATTATTTTATCGCCATATCATAAACTGGGCTCATGGGCGGCGGGATTATGAGAATAATCTTGCTGCGGGGAATGAGAATGTCGCTGAAGTCGCTTTTACCGCCGGATGGGATGGGCGGCAACGTAAAATATGTTATCGGTTTTTTACCGAACTGCAAAAGAGTAGAGGCACGGAACAGGAAAACACTCGTGCCGCGTTGTTGGATCTTATAAACTCCATGTTGCAGGAAATATCAGGTGAGGATGTTTCCTCCTGATTGTTGTTGTCTGT
>JAOZLI010000095.1:5583-9307 GCA_029934915.1 Desulfocapsa sp.
TCAAAACTTCCCCTTCACCGGATACTTAACAGCATTCAATTTTATTTTTTCTTTGGCGCAGGTGATTGGGTCAAGGTCAAACTTGTCCGCTAGCATGGTGAGATAGATCATCACGTCGCCCACTTCTTCGGCGATATGCTTTCTTGTGTTGTCGTCAACGTTTATGCTTTCCCCGGTTTCCATCCATTGGAAAATCTCTGTGAGCTCTGCTGTTTCAACACTTAGAGCCATGGCCAGATTTTTTGGGCTGTGATACTGGCGCCAGTTTCGTTCTTCTGCAAATACTCTTAAATTTGAAATAAGTTTTTTCATGATCGCCCTTATTCTATGGTATTTCTCTTCGAATTCTGGTAATTTTTTTTGTTTACATAAAAAAAATGATGATTACTACTAGTGCTTAGTTATCTTCAGTTCTCTAGAAGACTGTCCGGGAATAGTAATTTTTTTACAGCCTTTAACCTACTTCTTAATTCTACTTTGGGGATCACCCCGGTATGATTCAATAATAGGTTTGGGGTAGGTTGTGGTTGAGTGTAGCGAAACCCAACAATCATAGCAGATGTTGGGTTTTGCTACACTCAACCGCAACCTACAATGCAATCAATCCCCATGTTTCCCCAAAGTCGAACTAAATAACCTGAACCCCTAAATAAATACCATTGTAAGCGTAAAGTGCAATGGACTTTTCCACCTCATCCCATAGAGATATAGATGAAAACATTTCGTAATAGTTTTTTTGCAGCAATGCTGCTTGTTACCCTGCTTGTACCAACAATTTCTTTTGCAAAAACAGCAGATGTTCCCACATTTGACGCCTCACGCAATAAGCTTATTGGTTATATGTTGAGTAAGCAACTGCCTGTGATGCATTTCTCCGATAAGGTGATGAATGATGATTTTGCCAAACCGGCTTTTGATTTGTATCTGAAACAGCTTGATTATCAAAAACGATTTTTATTGCAAAGCGATGTGGATAAGCTGATGCTGATTGCTCCAAAGATAGATGATAATCTTCTTGAGGGAAATATTATCTTACCGGATGTTGGATATAAATTGCTTGCCGCACGTATTGATGAAGTTGAAAAAATGAGTAAAGAACTGCTGGCAGGAAAATTCGATTTTAACAGGGAAGACGATTACGAAGCTGATCCAGAAAAATTAGAATATGCTGCAGATATGTCCGTTCTTCGAGATCGCTGGAGAAAAATACTAAAGGTTCAGATTATTTCCCGTTATCTTGATCTTGCCGATGAACAGAAAGAAGATCTGGAAAGTGGAGAGCTAAAAGATAAGGAAAAAAAGAGCGACGAGGAGTTGTGGGCCAAGGCCGAAGAAAAAATTACCAAACGGAATACAAATTTTTTCAACCGCATGGACCAGGAAACCAGACAAGATCATTACGATCGTTATTTCAACGCTATAACTCGTGCATTTGATCCCCACACCACCTATATGCCTCCCGCCAATAAGGAAGATTTTGATATTCACATGCGTGGCAGCCTTGAAGGTATCGGGGCGCTTCTTCGTGAAGAGGATGGATATATTAAAGTTGTGCGAATTATTCCGGGTTCAGCATCTGCCAGGCAAGGCTTGCTTGAAGCTGAAGATATTATTTTACGTGTCGGACAGGGAACGGAGGAACCCGTTGAAATAACAGATATGCGTCTTCGTGATGCTGTTCGTCTTATTCGTGGTCCTAAAGGCTCTGAAGTTCGTCTCACCATCAAAAAGTCAGATGCGAGCAAGGTGGTGATTCCCATTCAGCGGGATGTTGTGCAAATTGAAGAAACATTCGTTAAGTCCACTGTGTTAGACAGTCCAGATGGTACAAAAGTGGGATATGTGATGATCCCCAGTTTTTATCGTGATTTTGAGAAAACCAGAAGTGCATCAGATGCAAGGAATTCCACAGATGATACCAGAAAAGCCATAGAGTCTCTTAAAAAAGAGGGGATTTCCAGTTTGATTCTTGATCTTCGCAATAACGGTGGTGGTTCATTGATGGACGCTGTGGATACCACGGGGTTATTCGTAAAAGAAGGCCCTGTTGTGGTGGTAAAAAACAGTTATGGCAGTAAGCGGGTGTTGAGCGATGATGATTCATCCGTTACCTGGGATGGCCCGCTGCTTGTGCTGGTGAATCAATTCTCAGCCTCAGCCTCAGAAATTCTGGCAGCTGCCCTGCAGGATTATGGTCGAGCCGTGATTGTGGGGGGAGCTCATACCCATGGTAAAGGCACTGTTCAGACCCTTATTAATATGGATGAAAATATCCCTCTGCTGCATCTTCGTAAATATGATGACCTTGGAGCGTTAAAGGTTACTATTCAGATGTTTTACAGGATAAATGGCGGTTCCACTCAGTATAAGGGTGTGGAACCTGATATCGTCTTGCCAAGCCTGTTTCAGCACCTTGAGTCCGGGGAACAGTACCTCGATAATTCACTCCCCTGGGATCAGGTGAGTGCTGTACCGTTTACCAAATATGCCTCCAGTAAATATGATCTTTCATCGCTTATTGAAAAATCAGGCAAAAGGGTGAAGAGTGACGAAGGGCTTCAGGTTATTGCAGAAGAAGCAGAGAAGGCCACGGAGCGGGCAAAGGATACCATTATCTCTTTAAAACTGAAGGATATGGTAGCCAAGCGTGAAGAGGCCAAAATCGCGCGCGAAAAGATAGGGGCACACTATTTAAAATATCGTCATGAAAAGAATCAGGATCTTGACGGTGATTCGAAGTCTGATCCTGAAAAAGAGAAAGATGAATGGAAGGAAGAAATTAAAGAAGATCCCTATATTAACGAATCCCTTAATATCCTTGAGGATATGAGGCAGGCCTAAGTAAAAAATGGCCTGAGCAATTTTAAAATTTGCTTGATTAACATCCCAAATAATGCTAAGTCTCCAACCCTATGAATGGTCATTCATTCAATTTGGGTTTTTTATGAAGGGTAGTGTCGTAAGTTGGCACTTCTAACTTTCATACTTACTTATGGCTGACAGCTGTCAGCCATAAGGGTATTTGGAGCTGAGGATTATATGGAACTTGATCTCGCAGAAGCGTTTCGAAATTACGAAGACAAGATAGTTAAGCAGTGGGTTGATTACACATTATCTTCCTATAAGTCGTCCGTATTTTTTAAGAAGTCTCCTGATAAGTTCGCCAATCCCGTGGGTGGAAACACCCGTGAGGCATTGGGAGCTCTCTTCAAACTCCTCGCCAAAAACGCAGACCCCAAAGAGTTTGCAGCCCCCCTTGATCAGATCATGCGAATTCGCTCCATTCAGGAATTCAGTCCATCTGAAGCCGTGGGACCCATTCATGCCGTGAAGCACATCGTAAGAGAATTACTGGAGAAAGACAAAGAGCGCAAACACCTGATCAGTGAATTATACGATTTTGAGTTTGCTGTCGATTTAGCTGTTCTTTCTGCCTTTGACCTGTATGCGCAATGTCGTGAGCGATTGTATATGGTTCGTATTAAAGAAATTAAAACCGGCACTCACATTCTTACCGACAGCAAGTGTCCGTCAAACTTGCTGAATAAAGATACAGATGCCCCTGCATCGTTTCCGGTATAGCCCTTTTTTGGGGCTCTATCAGAAAAAGTACAGGACATCATAAATTAACAGGTGTTGACTTGGGAGAGGGGAGTTTCCCAGGCAGGCCTACACAGTTCAATTTGAAGCGAGGTTAGAAGAAATGAAGTATACCTTCTCATTC
>JAOZLI010000096.1 GCA_029934915.1 Desulfocapsa sp.
ACAGTGGGAAGATCACTTATCTCAGCCCAGTACGTAAGAATTCCATTTAACCGATCGCCACCTGTTACTTCACGGCCACGAGTACGTAGCCACTCAATCAGGCGTTCTTCCTTTAAATAGAGCCTGGCAGCACGGGAAATCACACTACATACGGTTTCTATTCCAGAATCGATATCATTTCTAGCAACTTGAGCTCCTTCGATATTAGCGTAGAGAACGTGATACCTGCCAGCCTCATTTAAAACGTGCATCATTTCAAGGAGTGTACTGGTCTTCCCTGTCTGCCTAGGAGCGTGAAGCAAAAAATACCGTTTTTGAGCAATCAGATGTTGTATATCTTCCCAGTCAACACGTTTCAATGAAGAAATATAATAATGGTCTTCTGGGATAATGGGTCCCGCTGTATTAAAAAACTTTTCCATCTATTGTACCTGCTCCCACTCAAAGGCTGTTACTTCCTTCTCCTCTGAACTGAAATTTATCCCAAGGATAAACACATGTATTCCAACAGCAATATATTTTTCATGATATTTTTTGTCTTTAATTTGCTGTAAAGCGTTACCACCTTCATCAACCTTAAACTCCAAGACATAGATATTACAACCAAGCTTAATTGTCAGGTCTATTCTTCCCCGATTCGTCACATCTTCAGCAGTAATATCCAGTCCGAGGCTGGCCAGATACGCATACATAACACTGGCAAAATAGCCTTCATAGCTGCTGATGGTATTATTGACGTAATTGTTGTAGGGAATAGATGCAAACAGGCGGGTTATCGTTTTTTTGAAGCTTTCAAGATCACCACTTTCAAGAGCGTTGTAAATATCAGTCTGAAAGGTTGCTTTTTCACTAGTCTGGTTGGTTAGATAACCCAGGATAAAATCGTTAAAAGAATACTTCGTTTCCAGATTAGGAAACGAGAGATTGTACATGGTTATTGCACCGCTTTGTTCAACATTTTTTATTGTCAAATACCCGGCCTGGAATAAAATTGGTTCCAGCTGTATGTTTTCAATATTAAAACTATCTATTTGCGAATCGCTGATCCTTAGATTTTCTAACTGTGGAATAAAATAATTTTGCTTTTGGATTAATGTAATTAAAAAAGTTGGCGTACCGGTGGTAAACCAATAATTTCTGAAGATAAAACCACTGTCAATAAAGAGGAGGATAGCAAAGGGATTGTACACTGGCTCGCCAAGAAAATTATAACCGTTATACCACTCTTTTACTTTTTTCATATCTGCACTTTGCAGGTGATCACTAAGCACCGAATCGAGATCAGCCTGGGTGTAACCGCAAATGGTACTATAACGATGGTCAAGAGTAATATCTTTCAGGTTATTCAATCCGGAGAAGATGGAGACCTTGGCAAACTTACTTACCCCGGTGAGAAAGGCAAATTTTATATATTCATCACTATCTTTAATAGTGGTGTAAAGATCCTTGAGGATTTCTCTGGCCTCTTTGGCCATCTCTAGCTGGTCAAGATTGTCTAAGATAAGTTTGTCATATTCATCAACGAGGATTACAACTTTTTGTTGGTATTTTTCGTAACATTTTTCAATTAAGTCACGAAAGCATCCTCCAATATTCGCAGTATCATCACAAACGACATTAAGCCGTTTCTGGTTAGATCGCAGAATATCATCAACATCCTCCTTCATATCAGCAACATTTCTGGCAACACCAGAAAAACTGAGTTTGATAACCGGGTATGTTGTTTCCCAATCCCAACGGTCATAAGCTGCAAGCCCTGAAAACAACTCCTTTCGGCCCTCAAATAATGCCTGCAAAGTAGAAATAAAGAGGCTTTTACCAAATCGTCTTGGACGAGATAAGAAATAATACGTGCCACTCTCTACAAGATCTAAGGCAATACCAGTTTTGTCAACATACAGGTAATTATCTTCTCGTATCTTGCTGAATGTCTGGATGCCTATGGGAAGTTTTTGCATCTTCAAAATATAATCCAATGTGTTATTTCTTGCCAAGCCCTAAGGTCTAAATCCATTTAACCACAAAGCATCAATGAAGTCTCACTTTCTTCCTAATTCAATACCACTTTGTCAATTCCCTCACGAAATCATTCTCCATGCTGGATTTTTTTTTGAAAATTTCTTATAGTTCGGCGGATAAATCAGCTTCTTATCTGAATGCCAATAGATTTAAACAAACAATGCAAACCATTTGCGTCTAACATTAACGAATAATTCCATGCCAAAATACGAAAAACTCGACCATCCAGATTTCCTCTCTTTTATATTTCATCCTGAAAAATGCAATCCAACTCCACTCCCAAACGGTGCAATTGACGTTGCAATTGAAGTGGATGAAGATGTCATAATAGGAAACAGATTCTATATTCATGATACTGCCAGCCCCAATATTCTCTTTTTCCATGGCAATGGCGAAAGAGTAATGGACTACGATGAAATTGGCCCTATGTATAATGCGGCCGGTATGAATCTACTGGTAACCGATTACCGCGGCTATGGCTGGAGCAGTGGAAACCCCACAGTTACCTCTATGCTGGATGATGCGGAGGTGCTGTTTCAAGAAACTCGAAACTGGTTAAGCTTCAACAAATACACGGGTGCCTTCTTTTTGATGGGCCGCTCTCTCGGTTCCGTACCTGCCATTGACCTTGCAAAGAATCACGAGGATGACATCAAAGGTATTATTCTTGAAAGTGCGATAGCAAATACTGTTTCCATCATGGAACATATCGGTATAAATATCTCTTCCACGGATTTTACAGAAGACGATGGTTTTGGTAACCTTGATAAGATCGAAGCGGTAACGAAACCCACCTTTATATTTCATGGCGCTCGTGATGCCCTGATTCCTGCTGCAGAAGCTGAAAAACTGCAGGCCTGTTGTGGCGCGCGCTCAAAGGAATTTGTGATTATTCCAGGGGCTGAGCACAACACCATGATTGCCACTGGCGGTCAGCTATACTTTCAGACCATCAAAACATTTATCGACAAGCTCACCGGTGTTACCAATTGGCGCAAACGTAGAAAAGCCAGCCAAACCATTCAGGAGAATTAATTATGTTACGACGCACCCTGCAACAGATCCCTCTTTCATTGTTCCTTTGTGCACTACTATTTGCCGGGCTCTTTGGCTGTACGCCACAGGGAAACCAGACCAGACAGATAGCCGCTGATCCGTCCATCCTGCGGGTTGGTGTTACAAGTGATGCCCCACCCCTCGTTTATAGAACCAACAATACAGTGGTTGGCCTTGAGGCTGATTTTGCGAAACGACTTGGCAAATTTACCGGCAAAAGAGTCGAGTTCATCGAAGTTGACAGGGATAAAAAGATATCTGCCCTGCTAAATGATGAGATCGATATTATTATGTCTGCCATGTCCATCACAAATGCAAGAGAATACCAGATTGCCTTTACTGCTCCCTATCTTCGTTCTGGCCAGATTCTTCTGGTACGCCTGAAAGATAAGGCTAAATTCTCAACAGGTATTTACAGTCTTATGAACTCCAGCCATGTGATTGGAACAATAAAAAATACCACCGGTGATCTTTTTATTACCAAAACAATTAATGGTGTCGAGGTTAAACAATTTAAGACCACCACAAGTGCTGTAAATGCACTAATTGCAAAGAAAATAGATGCGCTTGTCTACGATGCTCCCATGGTCTGCCATTTTGCTGCAGTCAACGAAAATCAAAAACTCGCACCCATTCTATCATTAGCCACAGAGGAATATCTAGCCTGGGGAATACGCAAAGAAGACACGGATCTTCTCCAACAGGCCAATGCATTCCTGCAAAGCCTGAAAAACAGTAATGAACTTCAAGGGATGATTCGTGCCCGCATTCCTTATATGTAGGCCCAACTGTGACTGATAAAAAGACAAAAAGAACCGACTATCTCAATTGGGATGAATATTTTATGTCGGTGGCACTGTTATCTGCCCAGCGCAGTAAAGATCCAAACACGCAGGTAGGTGCCTGTGTAGCCAACCAGAACAACAAGATCATTGGTGTTGGCTACAACGGATTTCCCTGGGGATGTTCCGATGACATTTTGCCCTGGGCCCGGGAAGGTAAATTGCTCGATACCAAGTATCCATATGTATGCCACGCAGAACTGAACGCAGTGCTCAATTCTACCATTCAGGATCTAAAAGGATGTCGTATTTATGTAGGATTATTCCCTTGTAATGAATGCACAAAGGTAATTATTCAATCGGGAATTGAGGAAATTATTTATCTTTCAGATAAATATGCAGAAAGTGATTCGGTAAAGGCTTCCAAATTTATGCTGGACACGTCAAACACGAAATACAGGCAATTTAAAAGTGATAGGAAGGAGATTCGATTGAACTTATTCAACGAAGATTAATGTTCATAGCCCTGAAAAGAAATCTCTGCGACTTCATCATTATCTTCTAAAAACACACCTTTTCCTTCGGTGATAGTTCCAATCTGAGTAATGTTTTGTTTACTCTGTTCCATACATTCCATAAATGGTTGAGCCGCACCCTTCTTCACCGTAAACACCAGCTGGTAATCTTCCCCTGCACGAAGGATCAGGTCATTATCCGCGCCCCCAAGATGATCTGCGGCCTCTGCTAATGCAGCATGTCTTGGCAATTGGCCAGCCTGTATCTGGGCAGCGACACCAGAAGCCTTACACAGATGAGCAAGATCCGTAGCAAGACCATCTGAAATATCCTGCATGGCCGTTACATACCCGCTTGCAGCCAGCGCCTGTCCAAGTTCAATACAAGGCGAGGGATTAAGATGTGCATCAAGAAGATCCTGCATAGAAGAAGGAATTGAAAAATCAGAATGATTTTTACGATAATTCAGAAGCGCCAACCCCGCACCAGCAGAGCCCAACATCCCCGAGACCCAGACAGAATCGCCAACACCAGCACCGCTTCGATACACAGCCTTATCGGCTGCCAGGGGCTCTCCTAAAACAGTAATGGTAAACACCAGCGACTGGCCTTTAACAGTATCACCACCAACCAATATACAATCATATTCCTGCAAGATTGCTAAAGCGCCATCAAGCCATTCCTTAATCCATTCCCATTCAAGATCCTCAGGCAGACAGAGCGACAACAATACGAACCTGGGCCTTCCACCCATGGCCGCAATATCACTTAAATTGACCGCAATGGATTTTCGTCCTAATAAATAGGGAGGATGAAAAGAAGTATCGAAATGGATGGATTCAACAAGGGTATCAGTTGATATCAGGGTACATGCAGTGGTTTGCAATTCACAACAATCATCACCAATGGAGAGCAGCACATCGGAATTTTCAGTTTTAGCACCTTGGCGAATTTTATCAATCAGTTTGCGCTCTGACCAGGCGCTCACTATTTAACTCGTTTTAGAAATGGTACTTTCTTCTTTGCTTTTTTTTCTAATTCTTCCTGACTTTGTTGATCCACAGACGGAGCGATATCTGGAGCCAGATTCACTGCCTTTACAAAACGTTCTTCTCCCCCCATGGTAAATATTTCCATTCCTGTCATCTGAGGGGTACGTAAAGTCCAGGTGGCATTCTGCGGAGGAACCGTCAAAAAGGTAAGACTCATATTCCACCACTCTGCTTTCCTTGATGTATCTCTAACAATATCTGTAACCAGTGCATACATCAGCATTTGCGGTTCTTTTGCTACAATCAGTACCAAATCTCCAATATCTGTGGTCTCTTTAAAGGGCACCAATTGCCCGAGTTCTTGAACTAATTTTTCCATATCTATAAATTCTCGTTATTCAACAATAGTTGTAGTGGATTCTATCAGAATACTATTTCCCAGTACCTCGGAACGTGAGGCCAGTTGTTTATACATTGATATTCCGTCAAGTAAAGGAAGAACCAATTCTTTCACTACGATATCAACTTTATGGGCAGTTTCTGGCCCTTGAAGAACGGCCATTCCACCTGCCCAGGTGGCAATCTGCTTTAAAGCATCTGCCAGCCGGTCTATATGAATATAAGCGGCGGAATTATTCTTTCGGGTAAGTTCTTTGCGTAACTTCTTCAGCCCCGGTGTATTCAACAAACTTAGCCCAGGTTCACTCTGAAGTACCACAATCTCCTTAAGGAGATCTCTTGAATTGGACAAAAGCAGATAATCTTCAAACAGAGTAAATGCCGGCTGCAAACCAACCTGTGGAGCAATGCCCCAGTAGCTGATTTCCTGCCCCTTATAACTTTTGGTATTAATAGGAATCTCGGCTTCAAGAAGAATTTGATTAAATATATGTTTAAACTTTTGTGGCTCTTTTAGCTGCAGCACTACCATGATTTTGGGGAGTGGCAAGCCGTTTGAGCCAACATCCTGTATCACGATCCCACATTCCCGTCCAACCATGGCAAGGATTTCTTCAAGTCCCATTCCAGTAATATCCTGCAACTCTTGTTGTAGCAGATAAAACATTCCAGGATTATATTCAATCAAAGTTTCGCTATATAATTCAAAAAGTAAAGGAAGATTCAGACTATTAATCCAATAATAAAAAAGAGTATCAGCTGGTAACATTGCAAGGGTTTTATTGTTCGAAGGTTCAACCCCAAATAAACCAGCGACCTCACGATCAAGATCTTCCGGTTCATAGAGAATCTCAATAGCGTCTTTTATCAACCCTTCCTCTTTCCATGCACCATATGCTGCCGCCCCCCAACCTTCCCACTGCTCCAGAAGTGTTAGAAACTGACGATGTTCTTCATCTTGCAATGCTCCTGCAATCATTTTCCCCTGTTCCATAAGCGCTGGCAGGGAAAGATACTGAAACAAATCTGCCCCCTGGAAACGCTTTCGTAACTTTTGAAAATGAGGATTACCGGCAAGAGTATTCGTTTTATTATCATACACATCAAGACTTTTACGAACCAATCGTTCATCAAACGCGGCCAAAACCATTCCATCAACCATGGCTATGGATAAGGTCTCTTGCTCATCAAACTGATATCTTGTGATGATATGAGCTCCGTACTGCGCCGTTGACTGCTTGGTTCCCGCTGACAAGTATGGTGCCAGGAATTGCAGTATTTTTGTATTATGTCGTGGTCTTGTAATAAGCAGAAGCCGTTCTTCCAGGGCCTTTGCCGGGTTTTCAGGAGAAAAGGACTGCGCCGAAAAAAGCGCTAAGGAAAATTCTTTGCCAAAAATTTGATTAAACCCCGGCTCTCTTAATGTTTTATCAACATCCTGCCAGTGCCTTAAAATCTTTTCGACAAATATTTGATCGCCACCAAGTGCGGCAGCAACTTTAGAATATTCAATACGGGAAAGGGTTTTACCCAATCGACTTTGGGTAAATTCTTGATACATGGTGACAAACTCATGCTGCTCGCCATAAAAAAGAACATCTTCTGGCAAAAAATCGGGGGCCTGAATCCCCTTTTCATGCTCCTTTTGTAAAACAAAAAACAACCCCAGACAACAGACGAGGAGAATGGTGACAAATCCAATTTTTTTCATACTTAAAACTACTTGAACTGCTCTTTAATTGCAAGCCACTGTGTTTCCAGTCGTAGAAAACTATCAACCACATCCGGGTCAAGATGACTGCCTCGTTCTTCTACAATAATAGTTTTCACTTTATCATGCGAAAATTCATCTTTGTAACACCGTTTACTGGTCATGGCATCATAGATATCAGCAAGTGCCATAATACGGGCACTCACTGGTATGTCGTCACCTTTTAACCCTTCCGGATATCCTTTGCCATTAAATTTTTCATGATGATACATGGCAACATCACTGGCTGTTTTCAGATAATGCGAACCTGTCTTTGCATAGATATCAAGAAGCATCTTACCACCAATAGCAGCATGATCCTTCATGATTTCAAATTCACTGTCCGTCAATTTCCCGGGTTTATGAAGAATATGATCAGGAGTTGCTACCTTGCCAATATCATGAAGCGGAGTAACCTGTGATATTTCCTCGGCAAAATTCACACTCATTTCAAATTTAGGACAATTTTCAGCAATATCCTTCGCCAACAACCACGCATAGCGTTGCACTCTTTCCAGGTGATAACCCGTTTCTTCACTGCGATACTCAGCCAGTTTCGCCATGGAAAGTATCAATTCATCATGACTTTCAAGACGCAGTAAGCGGATACCGCTCTGTATTCGCAGCTGTAACTCCTCGTTCAAGGCTGGCTTGGTCAGGAAATCATCAGCGCCATAGTTGAGCGCCTTGACCACTGATTTTTTGCCCTCGTTTGAAGTGAGAACAATCATATATATGTAGCGACTCTGTTCTTTTCGTATATGTTGAATGAGTTCGTAGCCATCCATAACAGGCATATTAAGATCTGTTACAACAAGCCGAATGTCTGGGTTTTTCCTGAATAGCTCCAATGCCTCCTGGCCGTTACTTGCCGTCAGGACATGATACCCTTCCTGTACCAGAAGCATCTGTAGAAGCATAAGTTGCGCTGACTCATCGTCGACCAGCAAAATGGACAATTTTGGTATCCATGAAGTATCGTGTTTCGTATTCATATAATATTATCTCTCACGACGGTTCTACAACCAGTGAGCTTAAAATTGTTTTCAATTCCTCAAAGGTCTTTCGACTTTGCGACACATTTTTTTGTTCTGCATTCCCTTGAAGGGATTTGCAAATCGTTACACCCTCGTCCATACCTATAGCCAGCAATATTCCTTTTATTTTATGTGCACCATTGGCCACCTGCGATAATTCATCACTCCCAAAGGCGTTTGTCATATCCTCCAGACATTGCCGAAGTGACTGCACAGACACGCTCAGCAATTGCTTGAGCATTTCATCATCCAAGGGGTGGCTCATCTTTAAAAATTCCATGGCCGTAACCAACAAATCTTTTGATTCTATCGTTGGTGTATCTACTACAGGCGTAGACTCCTCGACAGTTGCTTTACCAAACTGCTTCAGAACAGTATTCATCGAATCCACTGAAAAGGGCTTTGACAGTACACTATCCATCCCGGCATCCAGACAGAGCCTTTTCGACTGTTCGTCAAGATTACCGGTAACGGCTATTACATGAAGATGTTTCCCCTGCAAATGTTCGCCATTCTGGCCAGTACGTCTTTCAAATTCAACATTTTCTGAGCTGCCATTTTCACAGGAGCGTAGTATTTTAGTCGTTTCCAACCCATCTAAAACTGGCATCTGCATATCCATAAATACAAGATCAAAATCATCTTCAGCAATTTTTTTAAGTGCAACCTCCCCGTTCTCAGCGACTACGACACTGTGCCCCTGCCTTTCCAGCAGCATTGTCACAAT
>JAOZLI010000333.1 GCA_029934915.1 Desulfocapsa sp.
AATTATGAGGAAACCATGTTAGAGATACAATTTGCTCCATCTATTCTGTCCGCTGATTTTACCCGTTTGGGGGCAGAAATTGCAGCAGTTGATCAAGCAGGGGCGGAAATAATTCATATCGATGTGATGGATGGTCACTTTGTGCCTAATATTACCATTGGCCCTCTGGTTGTAAAGGCTGCGCGCAAGGCGACGAATAAAATATTGGATGTGCATCTTATGATTACGGATGCGGATAGCTATGTTGATTCCTTCGCAGATGCAGGCGCTGACTGGATAACGGTGCATGTTGAGGCCTGTACCCACCTGCATCGAACGGTGAGCAGGATCAAGGAGCTTGGTAAAAAAGCGGGGGCGGTACTCAATCCAGCAACGCCATTAAACAGCCTTGATTATATTTTAGACGAACTGGATCTGGTTATGCTTATGAGCGTCAATCCTGGCTTTGGCGGACAGTCGTTTATCGAATCCACCCTGGCCAAAACGAATACCTTGAAAAATCGAATTGACATGCTTGGACTCGATGTCGGTATTGAAATTGATGGTGGCATCAGTCCCAAGACCATAGAAAGAGTAGCAGAGGCTGGCGCCAATATTTTTGTCGCCGGATCTGCTATTTATGGCTGTGATGAGTATGCGCCTGTGATTGCTGAGATGCGAAAGCTTGCTGAGGCTGGAAAAGCGAAACGAGGGTAGCTATGACACAGGAGTGGAAATCAATAAAAGAGTGTAAAGCCTTTGAAACTCTGAGTCAACTGGCCGAGAATCCAGTGGATCTGACTGCTCCCGATGTGCTTACTTCCGAACGGGTGGAAGCCTTTTGTTGCAAGGGTGATATCTATAAGCTGCTCTATAGTTGCCAGCAGGTAACCGAGGAAGTCCTCGAAGGCTTACAATCCCTGGCCGATGAATGTGGACTGGTGAAGCAGTTTGCCGAGATGCGGCAGGGCGCAGTTATGAATCAGATCCAAGGCTTTTCCTCTGAAAACAGACAGGTATTGCACACCGCCTGTCGTGATATCTTTACAAATATGCCGGCCTGTGAATTTGCCACAAATCAGGCACGGGTAGAGCTTGAGAAGCTGAATGATTTTTTGACTGAACTAGATCAGGGCTATCTGCTCAATGGTGCCGGAGAATCATTTCAGACCCTCATTCATGTAGGGATTGGTGGTTCTGATCTTGGTCCACGATCAATGTATGAAGCCCTGCAGGCGTACGCAGATCCTGCACGGCAGGTCTATTTTATCTCTAACGTCGATCCCGATGATTCTGCCAGGGTGCTGAGTCAAGTGGATTTGTCACGTTCTCTTGTTCTTGTGGTTTCAAAATCCGGAACCACCCTGGAAACTCTGGCTAATGAAACAATAGTACGAACGGCCCTTACGGATGCAGGACTGGATCCTGGTAAGCACTGCCTGTCTGTCACCGGCGAGTCCAGTCCCATGGATAACCCCGATCGTTACCTGCGTTCCTTTTATATGTATGACTATATAGGTGGGCGTTATAGTTCCACTTCCATGGTTGGTGCTGTGATGCTTGGTTTTGCCCTTGGTTACAGACAACTCCTTGAGTTTCTCGAGGGGGCTTCTGCCATGGACGAGGCGGCAACGGTGCCAGATATTCGGAAGAATATCCCATTGCTCCATGCCCTGCTGGGAGTCTGGAATCATAATTTTCTAGGAAAGCCAAGCGTTGCTGTACTTCCGTATAGTCAGGCCTTGCATCGTTTCCCGGCTCATCTGCAGCAATGTGATATGGAATCAAATGGGAAATGCGTGCAACGAAATGGTAAGCCTGTGCAATTGAAAAGCGGGCCCATCATCTGGGGCGAGCCGGGGACCAATGGACAACACGCCTTTTATCAGCTTCTCCATCAGGGGACAGAAGATGTTGCCATTGAATTTATAGGATTCAGAAGAAGTCAGCGCGGTAAGGATCAGCAAATTCAAGGGACGACCTCACAGCAAAAATTGATGGCAAACATGCTTGCTCAATCCATGGCCTTTGCCATCGGTAAGGATGATGGAAATCCTAATAAATGTTTTTCAGGAAATCGCGTCAATGGAATACTTGTGGCAGACCAGTTGACACCTAAAAGTATGGGTGCGCTTCTGGCGCTCTACGAGGCCAAAATTGTCTTTCAGGGATTTTGCTATAATATTAACTCCTTTGACCAGGAAGGGGTGCAGCTCGGGAAAATTCTTGCCACGGAAATTCTCTCGCGAATGAGTGAAAAAGAAGACGAGCCAAGCCTTGCAGAAACATTTCTAACTGTATCAGAAATGAATGAGTGATTTCCCGCATAAAAAAAATGAATATTCATTCATTTTTATACTCTAACTATTTCGTTTTTTGTTGACAAAGGTCAAGTTCAGAGATATTGTCCCACGCTGAATGACTATTCAATAGTTTCGTTTTGATGTCTGTTGTTTTTTTATAAGTTTTTGTGAAAAAGCCAGGCAGGCGGGAGATGAGAGTTACCATGCTCTGTCTGTCGGTTTTGAAACAATCGCTTTTGATGTGTATATTCTGGTAAAGGTTGAAGTACTTTAATAATTTTAAGGAGGAAAATTCATGGCAAAGCATGATACACCCCTGTTGGACGAGCTTGAAAAAGGCCCGTGGCCGAGCTTCGTTTCCGACATTAAGCGTCAGGCTGAGGTTAACCCGGATTGTTGGGATATCTTAGGTCAGCTTGAAATGTCTTTCAGAGATAAGATCACCCATTGGAAACACGGCGGAATCGTTGGTGTTTTTGGATACGGTGGTGGAATCGTTGGTCGTTACTCTGATATGCCTAAGCAGTTCCCAGG
>JAOZLI010000334.1 GCA_029934915.1 Desulfocapsa sp.
ATTTCATCTTCCATATCCATTTTGAAACCGTTTTCATCACAGAGGTGGGAGAGGAATTTTTCTATATTTTTGGAAAACATCTGAGACGCATGATATGACATGGTGGACGGCAGATTTGCGTGTCCTACAATGGTGACACCATGTTCAACGGTGGTTTTGCCAACGGTTGTGAGTGCACAGTTACCACCCATCTCAGCAGCAAGATCTACAATGATAGATCCCGGCTTCATGGATTTAACCTGCTCTTCACTAATCAGGATGGGTGCTTTTCTGCCGGGAATAAGAGCCGTTGGAATAACAACATCTGATTTGGCGATGTGCTTAGAAATAAGCTCAGCTTGTTTCTTTTTGTATTCATCGGACATCTCTTTGGCGTATCCGCCACCACCAGAGCCATCCTCTTCCACGGGAACCTCAACAAACTTGGCACCAACGGATGCTACCTGATCACGTACTTCGGGGCGAACATCAAATGCCTCGACTATTCCACCAAGACGTTTTGCAGTGGCACAGGCCATAAGTCCTGCAACACCGGCACCAAGTACCAGCACTTTAGCAGGTGCAACGGTTCCTGCAGCGGTCATCAGCATGGGGAAAAATTTGTTGATGTTGTCAGCTGCTAAAAGTACAGACTTGTAACCGGAAATAGTACTCATGGAGGAAAGAACATCCATGGATTGGGCAAGGCTTGTACGTGGAATAATATCAAGACCAAAGGCCGTAATCTTTTTTTCCTGCAGTTTTTTGACAAGATCGTGACGCAGGGTCGACTGTATTATGGATACATAAAAGGATCCGTCTTTCAACGTATCAACTTCTTCCATAGATGGAGGCCTGACTTTTACGATACAGTCGCTTTGGGCTATGGCATCTGCAGCAGAGCCAACAATGGTGGCACCTTTATCTGTGTAATCCTGATCGCTGTGTCCGGACGCAAGGCCTGCGCCTGTTTCTATCAAAATGTCGAAGCCTTTTTTGCTCAGTCGTTTGATGGTATCCGGGATAATAGCAACCCTGTTTTCGCCCTCTTCAATCTCTTTCAGGACAGCGAGTTTCATGATGGGTTCCTCTTTAAAATAATAAATAATAATAAAATGATGAAATAATTTGTCGAATCCTTATTCTAACCAGTGTGCGAAGAAAGATTTGAGCTCAGAAATGAACGAGCGCTCAATACTACGCTAAAATACTTTAATGGTCAAGAAGCTTTGGTGCTTTTCAGCTGTTCAAGTAATCTATTGTGGATGTCGTCAAAGCCGCCGTTGGAAAGAATGGCTACCACGTCCTGTGGTTGCAGGATAGGGAGGAGTTGTGACAGGATGCTGTCGGTATCCGGGCAGGAAATAGCGTGTTTATTACGCGCGGTTATATCTGCTGTCAGCTGTTTGGCCGAGAATAATTCATCCTGAGGAACGTTATCCAGAGGGACAGGTTCTCGAATAAAGGTAAGATCAGATGCATCGAAACAGGGGATGTAATCCTGCTGAAATATTGCGCGTCTTGAGGAGTTTGTACGTGGTTCAAACACCGTGATTAAGCGTTGTCCGGCATAGGCATTTTTTAATGCCTGGATGGTTTCTTTTACAGCTGTTGGGTGATGGGCAAAATCATCAATGATCGTAATGTCATTTACGATGCCCCGTACTTCCTGTCGTCTTTTAATGCCGCCAAAAAGAGATAAACCCTCGTTGATTGCCGAGGCTGTAACACCTATGCGATGCAAAACAGCAGTAACTGCCAGTGCGTTTAAGCAGTTGTGTCTGCCGGGTAATTGAACCGCTAGTTCTGCCCATTCCCGGCCCTTGCGTTTGACTGTGAAGTTCGTCATTCCGCCACTGGCCTGTACGTTGTGCAGTGACCAGTCGAGATTAGCACTTTCTCCGTAGCCCTGCACTTCACAGGGTGCATCTTGTATAACGTCTACCACATTCGGATCATCGAGATGCGCTATGATAAGTCCATCTTTGGGAAGTAGGGAAACAAACTTTTGAAAGGAACGTTTGATGGCATCAAGGTCAGCAAAAATATCGGCATGGTCAAATTCCACAGAAGTAATAATTGCTATATCAGGTCGATAATGGAGGAATTTTGATTCCTTATCAAAAAATGCGGTGTCATATTCATCCCCCTCGGAAATGAAATGAGGTCCGTTGCCAAGGCGAAAGTTGGCGTTAAATTCCCGAACAATTCCACCAATCATAAACGTTGGATCATATTCAGCACGGTTTAGACAGGATGCAAGAAGGGATGATGTCGTGGTCTTGCCATGTGTGCCTGTAACCACAAGAGATGTGCGATCTTGTATAAAAAAGTGAGCAAGAGCCTGTGGGAAGGAGAGGTAGGGGATATCTGTCTCAGCAAGTGCCTGGGCCTCGGGATTCTTACGGGTGATAACATTGCCCACAATTACAAGATCAGGCTTTGGGTCGAGGTTTTGAGGACCGTAACCATCGTGGACCTCAATTTCCATCTCTTCAAGAAAAAGAGACATGGGTGGATATACCGCTTTATCTGATCCGCTTATCTTGTAGCCAGAGCTTTTAAGCATGCCTGCAAGTGCAGCCATTCCTGTCCCACAAACTCCCATGATATGGATATGGCGAATATTCTCAGGGGCTACATTTAATTCTTTTGCCAGTTCCATCAATTTTTATCCACGGTCTGCTTTACAGTGTTGTAAATTTTTTGAAATGTAGTTTCAAAGGTGGCTGGTGTAAGACGGCCTACTTCTATAAACTTCACAGCGATCTCTTTGGATACTTTCAAAATGATCTCATCAGCAATGGGCTCTTTTTTCTCTGTCATAAT
>JAOZLI010000335.1 GCA_029934915.1 Desulfocapsa sp.
TGGAACGAGTATTATCCGGCACCATATCCACCTGGGCAGCCAATCGGGTCTTGGTGCCGTTGGCGCGCGCCAACGCAGAAGACGCTACCAGGCTTGCAGCCCATCTTGACAAATCACCATTATCCACAAGGGAATTAAAAACATTCTACGATCATTATCAAAAATCCAATCGCAAAATAAGAGAAAGAATGATCGAAGCCCCGAGTTTATTCATAAAAACCAGTGTCACTTCATCCAATAAAGATGGTCCTGAGGAAAAATGGCTGCGTGATGCAGGAGCCGTATGCGGAATTCTCGGGCGTCTGCAGAATAAGGCAGATATTGTTTTTTACCCCAATCAAGAAAAGAAACTGAGACGTAAGCTCCTTGGTGAAGCTGCCAGGACAAGAAGGTTAACCCTGTCATTATACGAGAGCATCAAGGAGCAGTTACGACATGATTGAACCAATCACTGAAACCCTGATCAGAGAACTGTTAAAGCATGGAACAAGCCAAAGAAAAATTGCAAAACAGCTTGGTATTTCCAGAAACACAATCAGTAAAGTTGTTGCAGGCAGTGATGTTAGACCCGCTCCTGCAAAGGATTCAGCCTATGAACAGCATCTTACAAAGATCAAAGAATTATTTCAGTTGTGTGAGGGTAATGTTGTTCGTGTGCAGGAGGAACTCACCAAAAGATATGAGATAGAGATTCCCTACCAGAGTTTAACCTGGCTGGTACGTAAGTATAACATGCGGACTCCCGTTTCCAAAAGGGCTGGACGATATACTTTTACTCCGGGTGAAGAAATGCAGCATGATACCTCTCCGCATAAAGTAACCATTGGCGGGAAAACAGTTGTCGCACAATGCTCTGCTTTGACATTTGCTTACAGCAGTAAAGTATTCATTCAATACTATCCACGTTTCACAAGGTTTGAATGCAAAGTGTTTTTAGATGCCACTTTTTCCTACATGCATGGAAGCTGTGGCCGCTGTGTTGTAGACAATACCAGTGTTATCATTGGTTATGGAACCGGCCCTGATGCTGTGATGGCTCCTGAAATGGAGCGGTTCGGCCGGATCTATGGCTTTTACTTTATGGCGCACCGGATAAAACATGCCGATCGAAAAGCCAGGGTGGAGAGGCCGTTCCATTATGCAGAACACAACTTTCTCGTTGGCAGGACATTCACCGATTGGCATGATCTTAACCGACAGGCTGTGAAATGGTGTGATGAGGTCGCCAATCATAAACCAAAAAAACGATTGGGGATGAGTGCTGAAGCAGCCTATCTACTGGAAAAAGATTCTCTAATACCACTGCCGAAAGTTTCCCCACCTGTTTATGTAGCAAAACAACGTATTGTAGATGTGGAAGGCTATGTACATATGGATACCAACCGCTATTCAGTTCCTGAGAAATTAATAGGGATAAGCCTCGAAGTTCAAAAATACTGGGATAGGATAGATATCTATCACGGTCGTCAGCTGGTTGCCAGTCATCAGCGATTGTTGCAGGGAAGAGACAAACGGGTAACAGCTCCCGGTCATCACCCACCATTGAATCGCAAAAAATCCCATCAGGGTAAAAGCAACGAAGAAAAATTCCTTTCTGGGCACAGTCCAATTCTCGACAATTATGTGGCAAGACTCAAAAAACGTTCAAGGGGAAGAGGGTTGGTTAAATTACGCAAACTTCTGGAGCTAAAAAGAACATATCCGGCACCCCCTTTCATGAAGGCAATTCAAGATGCCAATAAGTATGGCCTCTTTGATCTCGCAAGGCTAGAAAATATGATTCTTAAAAATACCAGTGGGGATTACTTCAAGCTATGAGCAATGACATATATGAGTTGTTGAGAGAACTGAAGTTTAAGGGAATGGCAGAAATTCTCCCTGAATTGCTCACCAAAGCAGAACGAAACGGCTGGAGTCATCAGGAGTTGCTGTTGCCACTACTTCAGGAGGAACTCTTGTATAGAAAAGAGCGCGGCACCAGTAACCGTCTTACACGTGCTAAAATCCCCTGGACATGGACTTTAAACAGCTTTCCGTTTGATCGTCAACCAGCTGTTGATCAAACCAGGATTATGACACTGGCTGGCCTTGATTTTATGGATCGAGGAGAAAACATTATCTTCACCGGCCCCCCTGGCACTGGTAAAAGCGGCCTGGCTGCCGGTATACTCAGACAGGCTATAATCTCAGGTGCAAGGGGACGTTTTTACAATGTCCAGGATTTACTTGATGAACTGTACGCTTCCCTTGCCGACCAGTCAACGCCAAAACTGCTTCGCCAGTTATGCCGTTATGATTTGTTAGTACTTGACGAATTGAGCTATCTCACATTGACCAGTGAACAGATGAACAGCTTTTTTAAATTGATGAAAGAACGCTACGAAGCGGGGCGCCCCACAATTATCACCACTAATCTCACCTTCGAGAATTGGTACGAAATTCTAAAGCCCAAAGATATGGTTGATGCCCTACTTGATCGCCTCCGTCATCGCTGCTGTATAATTAATATCGATGGCGAGTCTCTCCGTTCTCCATCCAAGGACTAAATCTGTCCTTAAAAACCACCGCTTCTTCTCATATTCTCGAGGTTACAGCTCTCTCGACTGCAACTTTAACCTGATTCTCTTTCTCTTCCCTCACATTAGCTTCTGCCCTCACTTGCAAAACACTATCTACTGCGCAACAAGTGGCTCAATTTAGATTAGCAGAGGTGGCTCAGTTTTCGTTAGCGTTGAAGACTGTATAGGATTATATGAAACCGTAGACCTTGTTACAGGCCATTAACAGTGGAAGGTAAAATGAAAAGG
>JAOZLI010000336.1 GCA_029934915.1 Desulfocapsa sp.
GCAGGCTCGTATACAATGGATTGAAATTGAAGAAGAGTCTGTTCAAAGGGGCTGAGTTTGTCGTAATGCTGGAGTAATTCGATGCTGGGGTCTGACATATTGTTTTTACGTGACAATGCAATTTGCGGTGTGGGTCGTTAGGACCATGAATAATGGAACCTGTGTCAACAGGCCGAAATAAACTATTTAATATATCACGAATACAGAAGAAACAAAAGGAGATCCTGTCTACAGAAGAAAAAGAAGGGGGAAACGTCCAAAGCACAGGGTATTACAGGCGTAATGAGTTTTGCTGGTGTTGCAGCAAATATTTGAAATGAAGCAAGAGAGCATGTATTTGAGTTGTTTGCCTAAAAAGAACTCAAATACACACTGGAGGCTACCTCGAAAAATGCTAATTTTTCAAGGCACCCTGGAATTTGAACAAGACTATTATAAGTTCTTATTTGTGAAAATATCAGCTTCTTTTTCCTGATGACGTATCCAGGCCATAAGCAGACGCTCCTGTTTGGAGTTGATAATCTGATTTTTAAACAATTCCTTTTCATCTTCTGTTATGGCCGCTGCGTCAGGAAGTGTTCTTTTTGTAAATTTGTAAATATAAAAAATATTTCCAACGCTTGCTACCTCTTCAGGGAGCGCGTTGTTGGCATGTAAGGCGAAAACGTCCATAAGGAGGTTGGGTGGAAAGCCGTTGCTGCCATCATTATCGGATGGATTACGTGACAGGGTTGCTTCTTTTAACTCCAGTGCGTTTCCGCTACAAAGTTCTTCGAAGTTTCCTTCTGTCTTAAGAGAGGCTAGTATCTCATTACTTTGTTGGCTTGCCAGGTTGTTGGCCTCTACTTTAATGTAATCTTCAGTTGCTTCTGTTTGCACAACACTCAAGGCAGGTACTTTTGGTTCTTGAATAGCTTCAGCAAAGAGAATTGAGTAGCCGGCAGGTGATTCTATAAGAGAACTGAGTTCTCCAGCTTTCAGAGAGAATGCTGTGGCCTGAACAGAAGGTGAACTATCTATATTGTCAGGAGGGGTGGCGCGTGGAAAAAAATCGGTAGAAAGGATTTTAGCTTCCGGGTGAAGTTTTGCGTATTCATTGAGGCTGCCGGCAGAAATGATTCCTTCATAGGCATCATTGGCCTCTTTAAAAACCGCTGCTCGCTTTTCTGTGTTTCCTGTTTCTCCAGTGCCATAAGGAAAAGAAAGGAATCTCAGTTTGACTTGCGGGGCGGTTTTGTAACTTTCTTTGTTCTGTTCATACCAGGTCGCTAATGTCTCATCTTCGACCTGCACCTTATCAATAAAGTTTGCAGGATCGACGCTGGTAAAAGAGAGCATTACACTTTCTTTACTTTGCAGGTAGATGTCATTAATTTCAGCATCGGTGACAGTTCTTGCAAAGTTGCCAATTGCCACCACTCCTTTACTGGAGAGTGTGTCGTACCGCATGTTGGTTTCAAATTTGTGTGGGGTCAGTCTGCTGGACTGGAGGATAGTCTTGTATTTGTCCATGTTAAAGGCACCATTCTCCTGAAACTGAACCATTTCTTCGATATTCCGCTGTACTTCAGGACCTGATACGAGCATGCCCATACTTTGAGTACCCTGACGTAAAAGTGCTTGCTGGATTAATTGTGTTTTAACCTGTTGGTCGATACCAAGACTTTTTAAGAGGCTGTCAGGGACGGCACCACCAAACTGCTGGCGGTAATTGGAAATGAGTTGGTCGTAGGCTCGTTGATATTCCTGGAAGCTGATATCCTCATCGTTGACAACGATCGCTGCTTCCTGGCTGCCCATCATATTAGCTCCAACTCCCCAGAAAACAAAAACAAGGGCGATGACCAGGACGATAGCCTGAATAAAAGTCGATTGTGCTTTATCTCGAAAAATTTGCAGCATGTTAAGTTCTCTATGGCTTATGGTGAATGGGAAATGACAAAAATGAATAAGGTGATTTACAAAAAAGAATATACCCGATTTGCTTGTCTTTTTCTTCGTCTTCTTCGTTGTCGCAATAGTTACATAGCGTTGCTATGCGCCTATTGCCATGCCTCGAATACGAATAAAAACCCTACGCAAAGCAGGTATATTCTTTTCTTCTAATCAGCTAAGTCGAAAAATCTACCTGTTATGGAAGATCAGTGCAAGAGAAATTATCTAATTTTTGAACTCCTATCTTGTTAATATATAATTGTTTTATTAAACACAAAAAGAGAATCGTTAAAATAAACACGTTTTCAGAAGGTTATAGTGTCAGTTCTGAGGGGGTGAAAATGATTGCTCATTCACTTGACAAACTTCTTTGTCTATAGTAATTAAGCATCCACTGATTGAGAAACAGAAACGGTGAAAGCCACAAACAATATTTTTACGGAGGATTAAGATGCCTACAATAGAACATAACGGAAATAGCTACAACTGTGATGAAGACGGATTCCTGCTTAACGGAATGGACGACATGAACGATGATTGGATCGATTATGTAAAAGGTGTTGAGGGTATTGGCGAGCTTACCGACGAGCATCATAAAGTTATCGACGCTCTTCGTGAGTACTACAAGAAGAATGGTATTGCTCCAATGGTACGTATTCTTTCCAAGACCACTGGTTTCCCACTTAAGAGAATCTATGAGCTGTTCCCATCAGGACCTGGTAAAGGTGCTTGTAAGATGGCTGGACTTCCTAAACCTACCGGTTGTGTATAAGTTACATACAACTGACGTTTAGTAGAGTTATAGAGGGGGCGTTGTTCATTAGTTTTTGAACAACGCCCCTTTTTTGTTTTGTAACGGTTCATGAGCACC
>JAOZLI010000337.1 GCA_029934915.1 Desulfocapsa sp.
CCGTCAAGGTGACAGTGGCCGCAGATCCCCATACCGCATTTCATATGACGCTCAAGCGTTGTAAAGATACTGCTGGCCTGGCATCCCTTCTCCACAAGCTGAGCAATGACAAAACGAATCATAATGGGTGGGCCACAAACCAGCGCTTTGCTTGTATCTGTGAGTTCTACGTCTTGTAAAAGATCGGTAACCAGCCCGACATCGCCCTGCCAGTCGCCATCTCCCTCGTCCACTATGAGTCTGCAATCTATACCCTGTTTTTCCCAGGCCGTAATTGCTGAGGTGAAGGCTACTTCTGCCGGATTTCTGCTTCCGTAGAGCAGGGTGATGCTGCGCGTAGAGTCATCTTCAAGGCTGCTATGGAACAGTGCATGGTCGATAACACTTTTTAAAGGAGCAAGGCCTATACCACCGGCAACTATCAGCAGGTCACTGTCTGCAAAGGCATCCATTGGAAACGGTGTGCCAAAGGGCCCCCTGATACCAACCTGGTCTCCTGGCTGCATCTGATGGATTGCATTCGTGAGCATACCAGCGTTGCGAATGGAGAGGTCAAAGAAGGGAAGTGTGTTCGGAGAGGAGGAGATAGATATGGCTGCTTCACCACAATGAGGAATGGAGAGCATGCAAAACTGACCCGGCTGAAAAGAGTAGGGCACGGTTTTATCTACAATCTCCAGTCTGAATGTTGATATGGTATCATTTTCTCGAGTTATTTCTCGAATAATCGCTGTTTCTGGAATGAATTGGTTTTTCATGACGTTTCTCTGGTAAACAGTTTTATAAAAGTAGTGATATCCACTCCACCAAAACAGATATCAACACAACGGCCACACCCGGTGCAGGAGGCTTTGCCATGTTCCTGGAAATCATATTTTAGTTTATGGAGAAAACGGCGTTTTAAGGCATGGCGACTTCGATCCGTGGGGTTGTGGTTCCCGGCCATTCGGGTGAATCCACTACTGGTGCACGCGTCCCAGCTGCGAACCCGTATGCCGCTGGTCTCGTCTATTGCTAAATCATCCACGGAAAAGCAGGTGCAGGTGGGGCAGACATAGGCGCATCCTCCGCAGTCGTAACATCTGCCTGCCAGTTTCTCCCAGATCGTTTCGTCCACATCTTCGTTTTGTAATTTCCGACAGGCGTGAGAAACCTGAATGTTTCTGCTGAAACGACCCCGCGCTTCTAGAAAGAGCTGGTAGCGTCTGTCCTGATCTTCCTTCGTCACTTCACGGAAAAAATAGCTCCATTTTTTCAGGAGATCAGCACCCCTTCGTCGTCCAGCACTCACATAGTAGCTTTTGCCAAGATCGACAAACTGGAGACCATAACCATATTCCAGATAGGGGCCGCTGTTTGTGGCTTCGCAAAAACAGTTATCAAAGGGGTCGTTGCACCCGAGGGTGATAATGAGTGAACTGTTCCGCCGGGCGTAATAGCTTGCATCTTTGCTCGGTTTCGAAAAAATAAGATCCATATACAGAAGGGCGGTAAGATCGCAGGATCTGACTCCGAAATAAATAGTTTCTTGTGGGGGCGAAGGTGGTGTAAAGACGTAGCCGTTGTCGTCATTTGTGTAGTGGGCCAGTGTTTCCTGTTGAGGGAGGAAAAAATCCTTCAGAGAGCTTTGTGGTTGGCGCTTAAGGTCAATTGTCTGCTTATCGATGTCCTCAATTTCTGTGAAAAGGGTGTCTCCATATTCATTGGTGACCGGGGCAATTAATCTGGCCTCTTTATGGAGTTTGCGCAGGAAAGGGATGAGATGGTCTTTTTCAAGAATAACTTCCTGTAAATCAATCATTTTGTACCTTCCTTACGTTCACTGAACAGACTTTGAATTCGGGACATTTGGATTTTGGATCCATGGCAGGTGTGGTGAGCTGGTTTATCGGGACTTCAAAGAAATGAAAGGAAGAGAATACCGTACCTGGTTGTACCCGGTCACTGATGTTTGCTTTGATGCGAACCTTGCCTCGTCTGGAGAGCAGTTCCACCTTTTCGCCATCCTGGACCTGAAGTGCTGTTGCGTCTTCTTGGTTTATTTCAAGGAGAGCTTCCGGGTATTCACGTACTAAGCGACTTGAATTGCGGGTCATAGTGGCGGTGTGATAATGATGATATGAACCACGACCTGTGACCAGCGTATAGGGGTATTTCTTATCCGTTCTTTCTGCAGGTTCCGTATGCTCAGTGATGGTAAAACAGCCTTTGCCCCGGGTAAAATAATATTTATGCAGAAATTCTGTACCCTCGTGTTCACGGTCCCAGCAAGGCCATTGCAAACCATGATTTTCCTGGAGCCTGTCGTAGTGCATGCCGCCGTAAATAGGGGTGAGAAGGCTTATTTCCTCCATGATTTCATCGCTGCTGTTAAAGTCCATGCCCGGGCAGCCAAGACGAGTACCAAGTTCCATGATGATCTCACTGTCCGGCCGGCAATCAGCAATTGGTGCAATTGCCTGCCTGCAGAGTTGCACCCGACGCTCGGAGTTGGTGATCGTTCCGCGTTTTTCGGCAAAGGAGGCTGCGGGGAAAACCACATCGGCATACATGCTGGTCTCGGTGGAAAAAATATCAGAAACGGCCAGGAAGTCGAGATGCTTGAAGGTCTCTTTAACACGACTCAAATGGGGATCACTGATTAACGGATTTTCTCCCATAATAAACATGGCCTTTATGGAGCCATCAATTCCTGAGTGGGTCATCTCGGTGAGACTTAAGCCGGGTGTCTGGGGTATTTCCCGTTGCCAGGCAGCCTGGAAACGCTTGCGGACTGCCTCGTCTCCTAATGGCTGGTATCC
>JAOZLI010000338.1:0-1587 GCA_029934915.1 Desulfocapsa sp.
TTGATAGTCTCATGATCATTTCTCTTTGATTTAAAAAGCATTATAGAATTTGTCTTAGCAGACCATTGGCCCGGTTACCCGAAAACGGTTTAGCGAATCGGGTTCTCTTCTGCATTTTTTTGCGACCATTGCATGGCTGCACTACATACTTCGCTGCCGTCAGCTTCAAGATTGTCTGTGAAAATCCACTGGAAAGGAACGGTGACCACACTGGCTGCCTGTCGAAAAACGGTCCCTAAAACCCCACTGGCAGATACTCCGATAGCAGGATCAAAAATTGTCCCTGAGACGGTGATTGGAGTAGCCAGGCTGAAAAAATGTGCCGCCTTTGGGGTGGGGTTCATGTGGAAATCTATTGCATCAGTCTTAAAATCCACTTTCCCCTTTCCCTGTACTCGCATATTAGATGTGTCCAGAAGAAAAATATCGGGAGTCATGATGCCATCATCCAACCTGAAATCCCCGGCCAGGCAGTTGACCTCTGAACTGCTCCCTTTCATTAATGCCGGTAATGCTGCTGTAATAATGTTGACTGCCCAGAGATCAAGAATACCTGCTTCAAACTCTTCCGGTTCTACTCCAAAACGAAAATAGCCGCCCATATGCTCTTTCAATTGCAGTGGTGAATCAGCATAAGAGTGTATATCGAGCCTGAGGTTGAGTACTCCCTTCAAATTGCTGTCTGGAACGGTTCTTCTTGCTAGGATGCCGTAATCAAAATGATCAATGGTCATGGAGAGATTTGCGGAAGTACCATTGGATTTTGGAAACAGTTCTGCCTGCATATAGACAGAACCGCCAGGAATATCAAGTTTGAGAATATCTAAAGAGTATTTTCCATCTTCGAGTTTTGCACTGAGTTGACCACTGCCGAGAGTATCAGTTCCTGAAAGTACCTCCTGTACATTTACATCTAAAAATGCCTGGATCTTTTCTCCCAGTTCTTCACTGAAAAGATTCTGTAATTTCGAAGAAGTTTCTTTTTGCTTTTCGGTATCGTTGTTATCAGCAGCGGATTCTGTTTCCTGGGCGACTACTGGTGTCCAGTCACCAAATTGAAAATCATTTAACTGAATAGTTTCTGCTTTAAGCGTAGTATGAAAAGTCAACGGAAAAGCGAAGGCCTGTTCGTCAGATGGCGTTCCTTCTACAAGCATGTCTCCTTTCAGAGTCGAATCCCCAACCTGCACCACCATATCGTGAAAACGGAGCTTTTGAGGATCCGTCATACCCAGACTTCCTGCGACTCGATAAGGCCCAAGAGGCGGCAGGTTGAGCCCCAATAGATCACTGAGGCTATTCAGGTTATTACCGTTGAGTTCAGTGCTGAAGTCCAAGGTGTTATTGGCGTTTTGTACTCTGTTCATTTGCCCGTTAACAGAGACATTGTTATCGGCAAGATTTCCCTGGACAGACAGGGTAACAGCTTTGTTTGACCCTTTGGCAAACAGACCCTCTCCACGTATTTCTACAGCAAGAGGTGCGGAATTGACATCTCCGTCTAAGGAAATAACAGAGGGTTGTCCGGGGCTTGCAGAATAATGAACCTGGGTAAGAGTTATGTCCAAATCCTGCCCCATTTCCCTG
>JAOZLI010000338.1:1687-2798 GCA_029934915.1 Desulfocapsa sp.
ACACGGGCATGGAAAGGTGACTGTTTGAGTTTCCCGTCTTCTACCAGAAGAGAAAGGTCGATGTCTGAGACCAGCCCGCGCCCCGTGTTCACCTGTTCTACGTTTACAGTTAGATTGATGTCATTTGCGAAGTACTGCTTATTTGCAAAGATATCTTTTTCCAGGATCGCTTTAAAGAGACGCTGTTTTTCTTCCAGGGTTTCTTCAGGTTCGGATGGAGTTTCTGCTTCTACACTCTCACTGTCCTTTACAGATGATTTTTGCAGAATGGCAGCAAGGTCAATCTTTTTACTGTGAATGGTGGCAGCGATATGGGGATTTTTGTCGTCTTCTAACTGCAACTCTGCTGTTGCATCAAAACTTGTTTCCCCAACTGTTATGTTTTCAAAATTCAGATTCCAGCCGTTTTGAGACAGCCACCCATTGCTGATAATGGAAAAATCTGCTCGTTTACCCATAAATTTCTCCACGGGGCCCAAAAAGCCACACAGCTTTTCACCCCTGGCAGAAAAGGAAAAAGTGCTCGCCTTTTGCGCATCTCTTTGCAGCAGACTGTCCAGCAGAAAATCTGTATCACAGGCAGTAAGCTCCACCTGAAATACAGGAGATGCAGTCTCAGGTGAATTTTCCGGTCTTCCAAATACAGTTTTCAATTGTAACGGACTCCCAAATAACTCTCCGGAAGCAGCAAGGGTATAGGGATCGTCGGAACTGCGCTGCAATGACAAAGCATCAGTTCTTACTATGATCATCGAGTTGCTTTGCAGACTGCTTTTGTCAAGAGAGAGGTCAAGTTCCAGGCCTTTCATTAATTCCAGAAGAGTATTGCCTTTACTCCTTCCTTGCAGTGATAATGCACCCAGAACACCACTTAATTCATTCTTTTCTGTCAGGGATTCAAGCAGTGGGTCCATCGATCCCCCTTCACTGTTCACTTGCAAAAAGATTGATGGAATGGCGTCACTGGTGAGTATATCAAGCTGACCATCAATGGGGATTTCATCAAGAATAAGAGAAAGAGGTACAGTCAAATCACCGTCCACTAGAGAGATTGCACTTTTTATCTCCCGAACATTTAAATCACCCGCCTGAATCCCCGCAATTTTCAGGT
>JAOZLI010000339.1 GCA_029934915.1 Desulfocapsa sp.
GATTGGGAGTGGGTCATTGGTACAGGAATCTATCTTGACAGTGTAGAACTTGAGGTACAAACAAAAAAACGAGAACTGATTGAATATTTACGCAATCTCCTGACCTCGACCAAAATAGCTGATACCGGTTATATTTACATATTTGACTCTAAGGGGAACATGATACTTCACCCCAATTCTAATATTCAGGGAAAGAATTTCGCTGCACTTGAAAACCCAGGACAAAACACTTTCATTTTAGACGACTTGATTGCTGCCTATACGTCGGGCAAGAAAGTTCTCTATTACGCATGGGATAAACCAAATGATAAGGGAAACTATAGTTACGACAAAGTTTCATGGATAAATTATAATGCAGATTTTGACTGGTACATCTGCAGTTCAGCATATATTGCTGAGATCAATTCGACAGCCAATAAACTGAAACAGTATCTCTGGATCACCTCTTTTGTCCTCTTATCACTTACCTTCTTGATAAGTGCCTTTTTCTTTAAAAAGTTACTAAACCCTATCGTTGTACTGTCACACAAAGCTTTACAGGTTAAAAATGGTGATTTGAGTGTCAGGAGCAAGATCAGTGCTGACAATGAAATTGGAACTCTGGCCCAAACGTTTGATGACATGCTGGACACCATCGAAGATAATATCAGGACTCTCGACAAAAAAGTTGATGAACGAACAAAAAACTTGCAGGAAGTAATTGAACAACTCGATTTTCTTGCATCGCATGATCCGATGACCGGGATTTATAACAGGCGCAAATTTTTTGAATTAGCCAATTCAAAATTTGCAGAAAGTTCGATCGATCTCTACGCTGCCATGATAGATATCGACAAATTTAAACTGATCAACGACACCCACGGCCACCCAACCGGTGATTTGGTTATCAAGTCCGTGGTTGAAACTATCAGCAACCATCTTAAAGAAGAAAGCATTTTTGGTAGACTCGGTGGTGAAGAATTTGCAATAATCTGTCGCAATTCCGTGCAAAGAGACGTTTTAGCGAACCTTGACTTGATCAGAGAAAAAATTGGCCAATTGAAAATAAGGACTGAGCATGATGACTTTATTCAATGCACCATTAGTACAGGAGTTGTGAAAGCGGACGAGACTATCACGAATATTGATGAACTTCTGAACCAAGCTGATATTTTCTTATATAAGGCTAAAGGTTCAGGACGTAACAAGACGATCTTCAGGGTTTAAAGGGATCTGGTGTGGTTTGGTCAGATCAAGAAGACGACAGATAGCCTGAACAACAGGAGTACCACGGGGAAATTGATGTGAGGTAATGACAGACACCAGGTGCCAGTCAGTTTCAGCCTGATCGAGTATTGCTGCTATTTCTTCAAGCAATTGGGACCGACTGTACGGCTCTTCACATTCCGAATAAATAAGATAATCAAGCCCTTTTTTAAAGAGCATCGCTGAGCCATCGTAATATTGGCGTTCGTTACTCATTGCAGCCACAACTCCAAGGAGATCATGACCGAGTTCATCAGAAACCTGATCGGCCACGGCATAGCCAATATCCATTTGTAAGTGGGTATAATCCGGAAAACGCACCAAAATCAAGTCATAGGCTAAATGCTCCTTTGCCAGGAGTCTGGCATCGTCGAGAGAGAGAAGATAACGATAATTATAGAAATCACTCAGTGGTTCCCGAAAATAGGCCCGACTACGAAACAACTCAATATCTTTCATAAAACCAGCAGTGACCTGTCGCGTAGACTGCAGCATCTTTAACGGTTTGACCTCCTCACTAAACACCTTTACCACCTGTCCATCCAACTTCCCTGCTTTCACTTCTTCCTCAAGAACAGCCAGAGCCTTTTCGTGACTAAAAGGAGTCTTGTAGGGACGTTGGCTCACCAAAGCATCGTACGTATCTGCCACCCCGACAATACGTGGCAGAATGCCAATATCTTCCCCTTTAAGGCCGAAGGGATATCCGCTACCATCAAGACGTTCATGATGCTTCAGGATAATATCTGTAATCCTGTCATCCATTATATGTCTGGAGATAAGCTTGGCACCTATCAGAGGATGATAATCCATAATTTTTCTATCCTGCACATCAAAACGATCAGGTTTTAAAAGGATATCATCGGGAATAGCAGTTTTTCCGATATCATGAACCAGACAACCAAGTTCCAGAATTTCCAGTTCATCGGCTGAAAGATTCATTTTCTCACCGATTTTATTGGAAATGGCTGCGACATGAAGCGCATGATCAAAGGTATACTGGTCACGATTTGCCAACACCTCTATCATCATTTCAAAGAGATCTTTCAAAAACAGGGTGTTTGAGCGTTCAAGCTCTGCTTCTGTTTTTGAACGGGCACTGATTTCTTTATCGAGCCGACTCGTCTTGAGTTTCAGGATTGCACTGGCCTTAATCAGTTTTGTTTTGCTCTCATAAAATGTCTTTGCAGATGCTCTGGTAAGAGCGATAAGACCCACAGCAAATGTCCCTCCAAAAAAAATAGATATAGCAATAAGCATATGGGGAAAAGCAAAATCGTGCCAGAGAAGGTAGGCAAAAAGAAGATGGCCACAGAAGAAGAGAGCCATCAAGCTGATAAGAAGCAACCACCTGGATTGTAAAGCGCGTGGTAACCGCTTTTTAAGTCCTAAGCCTGCTATTATGGCACTGAACAGAAGTGTGGCTCCTGAGGCCATGAGTAGAAACGATATAATTTTAGCGGAAAAAATTCCTGTAAACAATGTGAGCCAGTCTCCTTTTTCTTTTCATGGTATGCAGCCTTGCGTCCCTT
>JAOZLI010000340.1 GCA_029934915.1 Desulfocapsa sp.
GTCTTCTTGGTCAGCATTTGCTCCATTTGCATCTTCTGTTATGTCATCGTCTTCAAGAACAGGAGTACTTGCTTCATCGATACCCTTTGTTTCAAGGTCGGGGGTTTTGTTGTTTTCTGCTGCATCACTCATACTCTGGTCCCTTTACATGCTTTGAGTCATTTAACGGGCATTGGAAATATTTTCGTAATGATATCATAAATTGTTCTTAAATTGGAAATGCCTTCCGAAGAATCAAAAATGACAATGGATATATCTCACCCTGGTAGGGGAGGAAGTCTTGGGATTAAAAAAGGTTTTTCTTTTACGACAGTAAACAAAAGGAAAGCAACACAAGGCATTATTTTCTAACCGTAAATAGGGGAAAGATGCTGCATTTGCAAAGGCTTGTGTGATACTCTTGGAGAAGGAGCAGGAACGGTTTTTTGACCCCAAACGTTACGTCCAATTGAATCCGGTTACAACCAGCGAGGGGCTGTCTGATGTAGTTTCACACCAGACAGGGATCCCTCTGTTCATTTGAATACACGCCTAGTTGACTATTTTTTTTCCTTATACTTGAAAGAAACTGCCACCCTCGTTCGATAGGCTACAACTTTTCCTTTCTTAAGCTGCATATCCATTTTGGTCACTTCTGCAATTCGTAAATCCTTCAAGTTTTTGCCCGTGGTCTCCACAGCGTTTGCAGCTGCATCTTCCCAAGATTTCTTGCTGACACCAACGATCTCAATAATTTTGTACACACTGGCCATAATCAATCTCCATAAAATAAGGTTGAGGTGGAAAAGGGTACTGCTGTACCCAACTGTTTTATTCTATAACTTTTTACCTGTAGAATCTAAAAAAAATAAACGGCTAAAATTTCACGCGGTTTGTTACGTTGATCAGGAAGAAGGTTGATGGCGTCGTAAAAACTCTTCATCTTCTTCGTCACTGCAAATTTACTGTCACTGCGGCGTACCTAAGTACGCCTCATTCCAGTAAATTTGCGTTCCTCGAATATGAAGTTTTTTACTTAGCCATCTGGGATTTTACTTTTTACGAGTTTGTCAAGGTTAACTCTCATTTATTATGCTGCTTATTGGGTAATGGGTAGAAAAACCTCTTTGTAGAGTTTACGGTATCCCTCAAGGCTGCTTGGATCAAGCCATCTCTCGTAGGCCGCCCTGTATCTTTCGGTGCCGCGTTGTTCCAAAAGAACTTGATTAATATTGTTGATTGCTGTTTTACCCCATTCGTTTTTGGAACAGGCCATATAACCAAGGTAGGATTCGGGGTCACCTTGATTTTCCTCAATATTCAAAGTCATAATCTGATCCCTTATACCCATTGTTTCAGCAAGATATATGGCTTCCTCCGGTGAACCTGGTAGTGCATCAATTCTTCCAGCCATAAGCATCTTAAATAAACCACCTAGCAGGTCAGCCCCTTCGTAGACAAAAATATTTTTTTCATTGCCGTAACTGTCTAAGGTGTTATCAAATTCTGCCCCGAATGATCGATTGTTTATTCTGCCAATGACAAATTTATTGCTTTGCAAAATGCTTGTAAGGCTTACTGTTTTTGATCCGCCAAATGCCAAAAAGTTTTTTTTATTGATTATAAGAACAATGGGTAGAGAGAAGGTGCTGGGGACTGAAAAATAGGCAAATTTTTCCCGCTCCTTAGTTTTGTACATGGAAGGGGCACAGGATTTTTCTCCTTGTTTCCACTGTTGATAATGTCTGGAAAGATTTGCTAGTGTTTTAGTATGATCATATTCCGGCAAATTTTCGATAAGAATGTTGTTAATGCTTTCGACATATCCCTGTCCTTTAAAGACCCCCTCATGAATAAAAAATGGCGGTGTCGCGGATTCCATCCAACTAATGGAATCCTTTGTCCATGCCACTGATGGAAGCAGGCAGGTGACAGAAAACATGATAATAAGAGCTGAAAAATATGGTTTGTGTTTCATGTAACTCCCCTAAGTTTGGAATACCAAATATCACGGCCGTAGAACTTTGTGTATAGTCACAGCAAGCTGTAAAAGCGTGTAAGGTTTTGAGACAAATGCATTTGCACCCATTGCAAGAGTGGCTCGGACATCGACATTTTCTGCAAAACCGCTGGCGATGATTGCTTTTTGCTGAGGATGAATTTTCAAGATTTGTTCAAATGTTTTCCGTCCATTTTGTCCCGGTAGCATAATCATATCAAGTAGCAGCAGATCAGTACTATGATTCTTGCTATATTCTACTGCCGCTTCCCCTGAAGAGACCGTTTGAACAGAGTATTCTAAAAGTGTTAACAATTTACTGGCAATCTCACGTTGACGAGGTTCATCGTCAACAACCAGGATTGTTTCTCCTTTGCCTACATAATCTTTCCAATTTTCCTGCTCTGGAAGTTGGGCTACCTTGCTCTCGATACTAGGGAAATAGAGCTCAAACGTTGTTCCGTGAGGATCGCTGATGACATTGACTGTGCCGCCATGATCAGACATGGTATTCCATACAACTGCAAGACCCAGGCCGGTGCCACTTCGGCCCATAACTTTCTTGGTGTAAAACGGTTCAAAAATATGATCAATGTCGTTGGGGGAAATCCCTGAACCGTTGTCATGGATGACAATTTTTGTGAAACTTCTTTTGTCACAATTTTGTTTATTTTTTGCTAAGGGCAGGTGTTGGTCGTGGTTGCTGGTGACAATGGATATGGTCCCTTTACCCTGAATGGCCTCCACACCGTTGATGATGAGATTCATCAGACATTTTCGGACATGAATG
>JAOZLI010000097.1:0-4145 GCA_029934915.1 Desulfocapsa sp.
TTGCAAAAGTTCTTATGGTAAGCGGTAAGGCCATGGTGGAAGAACGTCTGGAAGGCTATGAAGCTGGAGCAGACGACTACATCACGAAACCCTTTATAGATGATGAATTACTGGCCAAGTTAAAAGTATTTTCCAAATTGAAGAAAGCAGAAGAAATCGATGAATTAAAGACAGGAATCCTGCAACTCTTCTCCCATGAAACCAAAACGCCTTTGAATGGTATATTATTGGGGAGTCAGCTTATCCTCGACACGCCCGCTTTACCAGATAAAATCACTGAATACGCAAAATTAATAAAAATTTCAGGGGAACGTATCCACGATCTTGTTCGAAAAATACTTCTACTCTCAAGCCTTAAAAATTGTCGATCATTAACTCTTGGCACACAACCACTGGGAGTTTACCTGGCTGGAATTGCAAGTAAAAAAGGTTATATCCCAAACCACAATATAAATATTGAGTTATCCTGTCCTGACAATTTAAACCTCAATGTAGATTGGAAACTGTTTCATGAAGCCATAGCGGCTGTAATTGACAATGGCATTAAATACACTCCCGAAGATGGGACACTCAGTATTCAGGCTCAGTGTGATTCGAGTTTCGTGTCTTTGTATGTACATGACCAAGGGCCTGGCGTTGACTCAACACTCAAGGAGAAGATTTTCGATGAATTTTATTCACAGCAAATTGAAAATCACTCAAAAGGAACTGCACTGAGTCTTGCCATCAGTAAAAAAATCATGCAACTGCATGGAGGTGATCTCCGTGTCGAAAGTACTCCAGAAGAAGGAGCGACTTTTATTTTCACACTTCCCGTCTCAGCCTTGGTTTCTTCCTAATTTCAGTGTTCTCAGACTATGTTAGACAAACGTAAGATTGAGCAGTATTGCAACAAAGTTCTTGATAAGAAATTCCATCAAAACGAACTTCTGGCAATGCAGCATCAGGCCATTGTCGATCTAAAAAACAGAAATATCGCAGGGGCTATTATTGTCCCCATTGCCTATCTTATAGGAGGCCTCACAACTGAATACTCTGCGGAACATCCCTTTCTCTTTTCCTTTCTCGGGTTCATTCTGGCAATCGCTATAGGTCTCAGGGTGTTAACGATCATCATTTTTTCGAAAACATCTGCTAGTTACAATGAGGATATATGGCTGCCAATGTTTTTCTGGTCAAATATTTTTGTTAGTGCTGTATGGAGTTGTTTTGCTGCGTCTGCTGCCCTTTTTTATCACAACTCGCTATCTATCACTCTTATTATCATTCTTCTTGCCGGAATAAGTGGTGGTTCCATGGCCAGCTATTGTATATGGAAACTTTTAAGTTTTAGTTACCTCATCATTATTCTTCTCCCGACGGCATGTATCGAAATCTATATTGGCAACAGTGTCACCGTGCCAATAGGCATCGCTATATCCTGTTTTCTTGTTTTTAATCTGGCACAGGCCAAGCACTGGAACGACCACTATTGGATTTCACTGGTCAACACGTTTCTCGTCAAAAAAACTGCCCAGGATATGGAACAGTTAAACGATCAGTTAGCGCAGGAAATTAATGACCACAAAAATACCGCTTCCAAAATTGCCGTAAGCCAAAGAAAATTCCGGGACATTTACAATTCGGCCCATGATGCCATCTTTATATTTGGCCTTGATGGTAACGTCATAGATATCAACACGACTATGCTCACACTGTTTGGACGCAGTAGAGGAGAGGTACTTCAATTCAATATAGCGCAAGCCTTTCAATCTCATCGGAATCAAGATATTAATCTGAAAAGCATCTGGAAAAAAGCACTGTCAGGAGAAGAACAGGAATTTATCTGGAATGCAAAAAGAGACAACCCACCAGAATCGTTTACAATGCAGGCAAACTTACAGCGAACACATTGGGGAAAAGATCCTGTCATTATAGCTACGGTACGAGACATCACCCTGCAGATAGCAGCAAAAAATGCACTTCTCGAAGCAAACAGGGCCAAATCAGAATTTCTTGCTAATATGTCTCACGAATTGCGCACGCCCATGCATGGTATTATGGGATATGCACGCCTTGGTATTAAACGCTCTGATCAACTATCCAAAGAGAAAATTAATGAATATTTTTCTCTTATTATGGATTCTGGCACACGACTGATGACTCTATTAACCAACCTGCTTGACTTTTCTAAACTTGAAGTTGGGAAAATGACCTACAATATGCAGGCAGGAGATCTTCTTCCTTATATCCATCAGGTAACAACAGAACTTACCCCCGTAGCCACGGAAAAAGAGTTACGTTTCACCATCCACTGCCCCGACAATCAAATTCCTGTTTATTGCGACCATGAAAAGATTTCTCAAGTACTTCGGAATCTGCTGTTTAATGCTATAAAGTTCAGCAACAAGGGACAGGAGATACAAATTAACCATGAAAAAGTTTCAAACCAGAGAGGAGAAGAAAAACAGCAAATTAGCGTAATCAACTTTGGTATACCTATTCCAGAAGACGAGCTTGAACAAATCTTCGAGCAATTTATCCAATCTTCCATGACAAGAACAGGTGCAGGTGGTACGGGGCTTGGTCTCGCCATATCAAGGCAAATTCTACGCGACCATCAATCTGTTATATGGGCTGAAAATCATGAAAACAAATCAGTAATATTTCGTTTTACTCTACCACTTTCCTGACATTTTTAATTTCACGATATAACTGCATCGCATATTCCTGAGCACTTTTCAATTCATCTTCGCCTAGTATTGTTTCAATAAATGCTTTTGCCGCCTCACCGGAAGCATTGCCACTTGCTGCTGACAGGCTGAACCAGGCATAGGCTTTTTTTGTATCGGCTCCGGGAACGCCATTTCCCGTATACCAGAGAATACCCATATTATATTGAGCAAGCGGATAACCATTTTTTGCTGCAACCGTAAACCAGTAAAGCGCCTGTTCGTAGTCCTGTTCAATATTTTTCCCGGAAAAATAAATATAGGCAAGTTCACTTTGAGCCTCTGAATCCCCTCCTTCAGCGGCCAGAGTATACCAGCGTAACGCCTCTTCGTAATTTTGCGGAACACCATTACCCGCCATAAAAAACTGCCCCAGAATCCGTTGTGATTCCTTCGAGCTTCGTCCATTTATAGCGGCATTATAGAGCCACTTGAAAGCCTCATCTTTATTAACTGCAGTGCCATAGCCCATCATATATAAACCGCCAACGACAAACATTGCATCCACACTGCCCTGCTGAGCAGCTTTGAGATAGAGCTTAAATGCCATATTGAGATTCCTGGAAACCCCTTGTCCATAATAGTATTTTTTTGCTTTGTCGATTAATGCATCAGATGCTGCCATACTGGCGACAGAACAATGTAAAATGATAGCAATGACGAAAAATGCTGATAAAATTTTGCGTAATTTATTTTTGACACGCTCGTAAAAAGTCATCTCATTCGATTCAGGGAAAGGTTTCTTAAATAATGAACAGTATCCAGACTAAGGGCTCGGCAAGAAATACTCATTCACAGAGTATCTTCTTTTTCTTCTGTTTTCAAGGTACCCTTCAAGATATAAGTGTGACAAATCATCTATCCTGTTTGACTTCAAAAAAATTTGATGCTATATATTTTGTTTAAATACTAAATACACAGCAACAAAGAAGACAACATACTGATTAAATTCCTATTACCCTCCAGGATTCTTATGAATTTCAAATACTATAAACATACAATAGCTATTTTTCTTCTCCTCATTTTCTCTGTGCCAGCACACTGTCTAGCCGCACAGACAGTGAGTGTAAAAAAAGACAATGTCAACGTAAGAACCGGTCCTGGAACAAATTTCCCTGTGTATATGGAACTATTTAAAGGCTATCCCTTAAAAGTTTTGCAAAAAAAGGGCGACTGGCTTCAAATCAGTGATTTTGAAAATGACAAAGGGTGGATTTATGCGAAACTGGTATCTCCAGGCTCCACGGTTATCGTCAATGGAAAAAAATCTATTAATATGAGGACAACGCCATCGACTACGGCAACAGTGGTTGCAAGCGTTGATCGTGGTGTTGTTCTAACGAAACTAGCAACACAGGGAAAATGGGTTAAAGTCAAACACAGCCAGGGAACAGTTGGCTGGATTTATGCGCCTCTTCTTTGGCCTTGATATAA
>JAOZLI010000097.1:4245-9090 GCA_029934915.1 Desulfocapsa sp.
ATGCCACCATTACCCGGTGGCATTTTTATTTTATGCCTCCTTACTTGCCTAAACACGGTAAAGTGACTACTTTCCACTTCGTTAGTAAAATATAAAATAGCACTAAGCCATTTCACCAAGACAAAATAAAACATTTTATGATCACTATAGCCACACTTGGTCCACAGGGTTCAGATGGATACAGGGCTGCCAGTCAATATGCACCTGATGCCAAACTGCTGCTATTCAACCGGGTTCCTGACATTATTGAAGCCTTCTTAAAAGAAGAGGCCGATTTTGCATTCATTCCCATATACAACACCCGAGAAGGTGAAATAAAAGAATACTTTCGCCTGCAGGAATTACTGACCGATGGCTATTGGGAAGACAACCTTGTTCTCCCCATTCACCTTTCTTTTGGTTGTTTACATCAGGATACTGCTAAATTCCAGCCTAAAAATATCATTGGCAGAGGCTCTGTTTTCAAGCAATGCGAAGATTATATTTCCGAACACTATCCAGATGCCACCCTTATGACAGTTCCCGATATTGGTGCTGCCATGGAGGATATCAAGGAACACAAGCGACTAGATTACGCAATTGTCGATTCCGAAGAACTTCTCCTTGCCCATAACTTCGATATTGTTGATCGTGAAATTGCCGCCCACAACCGTACCCGTTTTGCAATTATTGGTGGTAACCTCAGTGGTGAAACCGGCTACGATGCCACTGCGATTATCACCCGCCCCCTGAAAGATCGTGTGGGAATGCTTGTGGATATCCTTGGAGAATTCACTAAACGCGGAATTAACATTCTTGATCTGCGATCAGAAAATGATATCAAAACACAGAAATTACAGATCTACCTTGAGATTGAAGGTCACATCGGAAACGATCTGCTTCAGGACGCTCTCAAACACATTGAGAAAACTGTCATCAAAGAAGAAGACAGTCTCAGGTTGCTGGGCTCTTTTCCCCGGGTTGATATGCGGGTTAAAAAAATCCGTTCTTTTGGGTTTATAGGAACGGGTGCCATGAGTGAATGGTTCGCAGACCGTCTCGAAAATGAAGGGTACCAAACCTTTATGACTGGCAGGTCAACCGATCTAACTCCTGAGGAAATGATAAAGAATGCTGATGTTGTGGCAATCTGCGTTCCCATTTCAGTAACTGTGGCAACTATTCAACAATATGGCCCTTTATTGAAAAACGGACAGGCTCTTATCCTCCTTGCCGGCGAATCTGAAGACACCCTGGCAGCTGCGGCCAAAGTTACAGATAAGGGTGTAGAGCTGATGCTTGTTCATAATTTATGGGGTCCACAGGCTCTTACTATGAAAGATAAGAATGCCACCGTGGTGCGCACTTCACGCAGCGGCTCTTTCTGTTCAGAATTTGAAGCATTTTTGTATAAACACGGAGCCATAATTTCGCAGGACAGTCCCACCAAGCATGATCTTTTGATGGGAGTTGGCCAAAAACTGCCCACCACGATATCAACGGCATTGGCCATGACACTAAAACAGCATAAAATTGCCTGTGCCGATATAGGTACCCACTCTACTCTTACATCCCTCTACGGAATTCTCGCAATGGCTCGTATTCACAATCAAAACCCTCGGACCTACGCTGAAATCATGTCCACCGGTGGGGATGGTCGAAAAATTGTACGAAGCTTTGCCGAGAATTTACTGAAAGTTGTGGAGATGGCCGAAAGCCAGGAGATATCAGGTCTCTGCGAGATAATCGAAAACAGCAAGTCCCACCTTAGCCCACAGTTTCTTGCACAGCATATGAAACAATCTAAAGTGGTCGATTCAGTTCTATCGCAATCGAACGGGTAAGCGAATGGAAGACGAAACAAAACAAACCGGTAAAGAACCCCAAAAAAGTAAGTCTGGCAACAGAACCTTTATCCTTGTACTTTCATGCTGGCTCTTATTCTATCTCTTCGTTACATTGCGTGGCGGTGGAGGATGAGGACCATCCGTCTTTCGGTCAGAAGGAACACAATGTGATTTGCCTGCGGACTTTCAGGGAAATGCACCAATAAATACGAAATAAAACAATTAAGTATCAATTTCATATGAAGGAGTTTTACCATGCATATTAGAAACCTAGATGTCCTGGAAGAAGAACATATCTGCCCGGACTGCAATGCCAAAATGCTCGCCTGCGAAGCACCGCCAGTCCATGTTGGTGATGGTCTTGGCTGGGGCTCCGAAGTCCTTTTTATCTGCCTCAACGATGATTGCCCACCTTTTAAGAATGGCTGGCAAAAAGTCGATGTCAACTATGGACACAAAGGGACATTCCGCAACATGCAATTGCCCGGTTCCAAGGAACTAAATTGTATGATGGTCGCTTCCCCCATGGCATTTACCGGATCAATTATAGATCCAGAAGTCATGCGCCAGCAAAATGAACGTTTCCAAAAAGAGCAGGCAGCGATTGCAGCCCTGCCCACTTGTCTTGAAGACGGTGACATTAGCCCAGTAATGGCTCTAATTCTTGATGAAGCAGCGACACCAGCCGGAAGAAAAAAGGCTGTTGAAATGCTTATTCTCTTTAATGATCTTTCCTGTATCGATCCTATCAGAAATCATACCTTTGCCAAAACTGAGTTTAAACAGGCAACTGATATAGTTCTCGAAAGACTCTTAAAAGCTAACCTCAAGAAAGAATGTCCTTTTTGCGCTGAGTTAATAAAAGCGCAGGCTAAAAAATGTCTTCACTGCAAGGCAGACCTGTAAAAGAGATACTTTTATCCTTGCGCAATTACCCCGTAAAGGGTATACATTGAACGCAAATTTTAGGCGGTGGGTGTAGCTCAGCTGGTGGTAGCACCTGGTTGTGACCCAGGAGGTCGTGGGTTCAAGTCCCATCACTCACCCCACCTAATTGAACGGCTTATCAGGCAGTTAACCTGGTAAGCCGTTTTTGTTTCTTCTCACGTCTCCCCTTGTTATCAGTAACAATAAATTACAAAATACCGCTTTAAAATAGCAAATTATTCCACCGGTGGTTTACTGGAAGCAGTAAAAGAAAGAGAAATTACTGTCTATCAGTATCAGCAAGTTGCTCTGCCTTGTTTCTGTAAAACTCGTCTGATTTCGTATACGTAATCATCAGAATTGAGGGGATAAAATGAATTCAACTTTTGCCTCAGGGCTTGTTCGCCCTGTTTGCAGGAGGTTAGAATTCTCAGGGAACCGTGGATGGAGTATCCGGTGTCTTTGCATGTCTCTCCCCAGTGGTCAGGAAAGGGATAAGCGACATCCAGGGGAATGAGCCCTGAGAACTTACACTAACTGTTACTGGATTGTTGTAGGGGACATTGCTGGAGATATCAAAAGTATCGTTAAAAGATCCGGACTGGAAAAGATTGACCTGAATGGTAATTGTACATTGGTCTGATGGAGCAATGATTTGGCCGCTGCAGTTATCTGTTGTTATAGAGAAAGGTTTTTCTAAGGGATCATTATGGGCGATGGAGACAATGGACAGTTCCAGGTTTCCTGTATTGGTCACGATGATTTCCTGCTGCTTGCTGGATCCAGGTGAGGTCTCACTAAAGGTAACTGATGATGGAGCCAGGGAAATTCTGGCTTGTGGGGGGATATGTTGCTGTATAAAATTGATATATTGTGATGTTCTGGTGTTCACTCCGTAGTAATCTGCCAGGGCACATCCTTCTCCCCAGGACACAATTCCTATATGGAGCCAGCGCCCATCCTGCTCAACCATCAATGGCCCGCCGCTATCTCCCTGGCACGAATCCTTGCCACCACTGGCGTATCCTGCACAGATCATGTTGTTTGTAATTTTATCGCCGCTCCCCATATATGCATCGTTGCAGATCGAATTCGCCACCACAGGCAAACTGACTTGTTGCAGTGCACTTGGGTGGGTGGTTCCGTCGCCTGAGTCAGTGTCTCCCCACCCTGTGACGGTAGACATACTACCAATAAGTTGCCCTGAATTACCGGTAAAAAGTTCAATAGCTGGAGCGGTGGAGGGACTATCTAATTCAAGCAGGGCAATGTCTCCATCCATGCTCACAGGATCATAATCAGGATGGCCGATAATTCTTTTCACTTCGATTCTGTCCCCGGAATCGCGGTGGAGATCATGAACCCCGAGGACGACATCGACCTCTCCGGGAGCTTTCCATTTTTTTTGAGCTGGGTTGTACACGCAATGGGCAGCAGTGAGAATCCAAGATTCGTCGATCAGGGCACCACCACAAAACTGACCATCAAAGGACTCAGGCTCTGATGCATAAACCAGAGCCGCCATCCATGGCCAGTCGCCGGCTTTTGCTTCCGTGCCGCCAATAAGCTTTGGTGGCAGCGGTCTCCTTGCACTTTGTCCGGGGGCTTCGGCAGCATGGGCAACAGTGATGGCTCCTGCCAGTAACAAAAGCGAGACCAGGAAAAAAAGTCGCCGTATCAAGGAGCCATCCACAGGGGGATCATTTTGCAACCACTACCACTTAATTCCCTGATTTTTCATGGCCAGCGCCGATTGCTGCAGGAATAAAAAGAGCCCAGGGAAATTTTTTCTCCAGTCCCAGGATTCCATACCAGTATCCGAGTTCTACTGCAGAGTTGGTGTCTGTGGCCAACCCTCTGGCAGTTTGGCCATAGGTCACCTCAACACCATAGTTTGTAGAAACTGCTTGTTCTCCGGAACCTCCGCCGGTCAAGGGCAGATACCATTCCATGGCATAGTTTGCAGAAGACATGGACCAGGCTGTCTGACTGCCGTACAGGACAAGGGCGACAACCGTTATCAAGAAGAGAACTGTTGCTTTCATATCTGCCTCCTTACTTAATAGTTTGTATCCAGGGTCAAACGCACTCC
>JAOZLI010000341.1 GCA_029934915.1 Desulfocapsa sp.
AAGGACGATGCCATACCTTTCTAATTGCGAGAAAATAGCAGCGATTGTAAGAGAGTGTATTTGGCCATCATGCCACTTTTTCTTAACAGGAAGAACAGTGTGTTCTGTTTGCAATGATGGCAGAGACGTTTTGGTGCCATCTGCATCTTTACGAAAGCAACATTTTTTATACTTTTTGTTACTACCGCAAGGGCAAGGAGAGTTTCTTCCTATCTTAGCCATTGTTGTTGTCTCGGAAAATATTTTCACGGATGAAGACGATAGAACACAATTCTATATATACTCTGGATAGTTATCTGCCAGCCAAGGTAGCAAATCATTCAGGAATTCCCTGGTGAAAGCAATAAGCTCATCAGCCTCGTCATCTGTTGCGCCGCCACTATAATCGTACTCAACAGTATTACGTTTTCGACGACAGGCATTAAGATAATCAGCATCTGCTTTTGTGCGTAGATCCCCAATATACGGTAACGTAGTGATGGTTCGCATGTGATGACTACCGGATCCAGAACGAAAGCCCTGCGTATAAAGAAGAATGGTGCAAAGTTTCAAAGCACCATTATACGCAATGCCAAAACGCCAATCAGCAGATATGTGCTTCACTTCGGAATCTTGCAGATCCCTTTTTACTATGGACAAGAGATCCGAAATTTCTTGCCGAGATGTTATGTGTGGACGGATCCAGCCCTTTTTCTCAAAGTCTGTTAAGTTCATTCTCAGTACCGACAATAAATACTTTTTCCCGAGCCATTATTTTTGATACCAGGTGATCATTTGCAGACAGACGTTTATGAAACTCTTTTTTACTGTAGATATGGGGATTAATCTCCCGCCCTGTTTGTTGTTCCTGTCCAGAGAGGATGGTGGAAAGTTCCCTCAGACTAACGTCACCAATGATCATTAAGTCGATGTCACTTTCAGCACCTTCACTGTTTGTTGCCATGGAGCCAAAGATAAAAGCAAACTGTATTGTAGGAATAGAGAGCGATTGTTTTAGGATTGCTGTAACCCCCACTGTTTTGGCGACAAGTTCTGACAGGATTGAATGCAGTGGATGATTGATATTCGCTTTGTAATACAAACGATTACCATCACGTCTGCTACGAACCAGATCGAGGTTGTGTAGTTTTTTTAATTCCTGACGAACTGCATTCAACGTAACACAGGAGAGTCTTTCCATTGCACGAACATGAAGCTCCTGACGTTGACCGGTGAAGAGTAGACGCAAAATATCCGCACGTACACGAGAAGAAAGGATTTCAGCAAGAAGATTCATGATGAATACATACACTATTCAATTGCACAGTGTCAATGTTCATTTCTTGGGTGGGAAATTATTTTAAAATGCCAAACAAGGTAAACATTGCCAATGGCGTGGTCACCCTTTCCTTAAGTGTCCAAAAGTAAAGACTACTGAAGTTATGTTGCGAGTTAACCTACCTTGCTGAAATGACATTGATTCCCAGGTAAAGGAAACGCCCTAAGATAACAAACAAGTATTCCTTGTCGGCCTCTTTCTCACTCTGGGGCGTGAAAAAAAGAACAACAGCAATTCAATCTGTTATATTCAGGTTCGTCATACTCTTGATGCCTTTCATCTTTTTACGATGCCAAGTGTAAGAGGGACTCACTAAAAAAACGAAGGATTCGATTGTTCGACAATAAACTCGATAAGTTTACGGTGACCTGCCGGAAAGGCATAGTCATGTACGCGCTCAAAGGGCAGCCAGTGGAAATCCTGCGCAGCGTGGAGTACAGGATCAGAATCCGACTGCTCAAGGCTTAGCAAGAAGCAGTGAAGAGTAACTTTGTACCTGGTGTAGTGATGGATTGTGGTGGTGATCTTCGACTCTATTCGTACCGCAAGTTCTGTTTCTTCCAAAAATTCGCGGACCACGGTCTGTTCTGGAGGTTCGTCCTTTTCCATGCGTCCGCCTGGGAATTCCCAGAGCGCTCCCCATACATCATCAACCAGACGTTGTTGGATAAACACCAATCCCTTATGCAGCAAGATACCAGTAGCCATATGAATAGGGATAATCTTTTTGCTCTTCTTTGGCTGCGGACGCTCTGGAACAAGGTCATACTCCAAGGCAAGACAGTAAGCAGCAACAGGACAACTCGGACAATCTGGAGATTTTGGACGACAGACAAGGGCGCCGAGTTCCATAAGGGCCTGATTGAAATTCCTGGCCTGACCAGAAGGAAGAATTGCTTCAGCCTTCTGCCAGTATTCTTTTTTAGCCTCCGGGCTCCCGGGAATAAGGTCTATATTGAAAATCCTTGCAAAAATACGTTCAATATTTGCATCCACCAATGCCACATCCTCGTTGTAGGCGATGGAGGCAATGGCACCGGCAGTGTATGGGCCGATTCCTGGCAGGGCGAGCAACTCCTTTTTCTGTTGCGGAATTCTCCCCCCGTATTTACTGTTCAGAATTTTGGCACTCTTTAATACATTTCGTGCTCTTGAGTAGTAGCCCAGGCCTTCCCAGCATTTTAACACTTTTTCTTCCGGCGCATTGGCAAGACTATGGATATCCGGGAATGTTTCCATCCAACGCCTGAAATACTCAACCACCCGATCCATCTGCGTCTGCTGCGCCATGATCTCGGAGATCCAGATCTGATACGGCTCATAACGCTCTCGCCAGGGAAGATTTCGCTGATTGATATTAAACCAGTGGAGCAGTGATTTTTGAAGAGCGTGGGGGGGAGTCATGTATTATATTGTTGGGGTAAGGAGCTAAGGGCTC
>JAOZLI010000005.1:0-10493 GCA_029934915.1 Desulfocapsa sp.
CTTATATCTTTGGTACACTAGGCAGGATTCGAACCTGCGACCCCCTGATTCGTAGTCAGGTACTCTATCCAGCTGAGCTACTAATGCACGTGCACCGAGTATATACCCCAGTTCAACTTTTTCCTCAAGCCTGTTTTTTATCTTTTTGAGTTTTTTCTTCCTTATGGAAAAGAATCTCATGATCCGCTGGATTTAATGCAGGATCGGCGACGATCACAATGGATATTTTATTACGACTTTCCATTTCACTAATTTCCTGGCGTTTGTTATTTAAAAGATACTGAGCAACATCAAGCGGAAAATGACATTCAACCTTAGCAACATTTTTTCGACTGGCACCAGTTTGTATCTGACGCAGGTAAAAAAGTGCCAGAGTCTCTACAGAGCGAACAACCCCGCGCCCTTTGCAGTGTTCACACACCCTGTAGTTACTTGTTTCAATGGGGGCGCCAAGTTTCTGCCTTGATATCTGCATCAACCCAAACTTGGATATCCGACTAGTATCAACCTTGGCTCGATCCCGTTTCATAGCTATTTTAACCTGCCGTTCCACCTCACGGATATTTTTGTTAACCCGCATATCGATGAAATCAACAACAATCAAGCCACCCAGATCTCGCAGTCTAAGCTGCCTTGCGAGCTCTGTGGCTGCCTCCATATTAGCCTTAAAAATCGAATCTTCGAAACTCTTTCCTTTCCCGGTTGAGCCCGAGTTCACATCAATGGCAACCAGCGCCTCTGTGGGGTCAATTACGATGGATCCACCAGAAGGGAGAGGAACCTGCGGCTGATAGATCGATTCGATTTGATCTTCCACATTGAACTGATTAAAGATTGGCCGAGAACCTTTATGCAACCTTGCTTTTGCGCCCTGTTGCTTGGTTGGCAACATCTCCAGAAAATCTTTCACCTTCTCAAAGGATGACAAATCATCCACGAGAATCTCTTTAATTTCAGGAGTGAAATGCTCACGCAGAAACCGAAGGACACAGTCATGATCCTGATAGACCATTCCCACGCCCTCAAGGGTCTGTCCTTTTCGTTTAATTTCAGCCCAAAGCTTAATTAAAAACCTGACGTCTTTAGTCAATGCGACCTTTGTAATATCAAGGCTTGCCGTTCGTACAATCCAGCCAACGCCTTCAGGGATATTCAAGTCCCCCATGATCTGACGCAGCTGTGAACGTCTTTCTTCACCACTGATTTTACGAGAAATCCCGGAGGAATCTGAACCCGGCATCAAGACGACACAGCGCCCGGGGATGGAGAGATAGGTGGTCATGTTTGCACCTTTATTCCCCACTTCCTCTTTTACTACCTGTACCAGTACTTCCGTACCTCGTTCAAGAACCTCATGGATTTTGAGTTTTTTCCACTGACGCTGTTCTATAAGCTTTTTCGTTTGCTGACTGACTTCCTGTTTGTAATACTCCGGATGAATTTCATTCAGGGGTAAAAATCCGTTCTTTTCTGTCCCGTAATCAACAAAGGCAGCCTGAAGGCTACTTTCTACAGCAACAATCCTCGCCTTATAAATATTATTTTTGGTAAGCTTGGAAGATGCGGTTGAGACATGTATGGAATCAAGACGCCCATCGGCGAGCAGTGCCAGCCGGCACTCTTCCGGTTCCTCTGCATTGACCAGCAGTTTCAGAACCGCTGGTTTTTCTTCATGTTTGTCTTCCTGCTTATGCTCCTGTTTACTTTTGGCCTGAACGGAAGTTTGTTTACTCTGCGGTTTTCGTCCACGTGGTGCAGCAGGTTTCTTCTTAACAACATCCTCTGTTTGTATTTCCTCTGTTTTTATCTCTTCTTTTGGTGCTTCGTTAGAAGCAGAGGTTTTCTCTTTCTCGGAACGAGGTTTTTTCGGCGCTGCAGTTTTTTTAGAGGAAGGCTTGGCAGCAGCTTTCTTTGCTGTTGCCTTCTTGGGTGTAGTCTTTTTAGCTGTTGTCTTCTTGGCAGCTGTTTTCTTTGCAGCTGGCTTTTTTACCGGTTTCTTCTTCGCACCGGCTTTTTTCTCAGGTTTTGCAGCCTGTTTCGACGCTTCCGCAGCTTTTTTTGGAGCGGATTTTGCTTTTACAGGTGCTACTGTCTTTTTCTTTTCTTCTTTTGTTGTTGAAGTCTTCCACCAGGCACCAGTTGATACTTTTTTAGCGGGCTTCTTTGGCACAGCCTTGTCTTTAGCAGGCTCTGCTTTTTTATTTGCCATGTTTTTTCCTTACCGACACAAAATATTATTTCTGCCGGATGTAAGTGCACTTATCCGCCTATGCAGATGTACACATTTTGTTTCGTTGTAGCTTAAGGTGTCACTAAACAATCAGTGACATCTTGAAGTCAATCCAAAATCTCAAACAACAATGCTTAAAGATTATTGTTGAAAAAGATTCATCAATTTCATTATTTGGTACACTCTTCCTTCCACAATCCATCTGTTTCCCGGCCAAGCTAGCACGGCTCTTTTTTCATGAATAATCAAGGAGTAAAGTAGGCTGCAGAAAAACAGCCCAGAAGGATAAAAGGAATAACCACACTATTTTTCAGTGATTTTACGTACCATTATTAAGAGAAATAAAACATTTTGCCTTTATTATCAAGGCAAATCTGCGATTTTACACTTGACACACCCCCACCATCCTCGTACATTTCAAGCGTTCTTTACATCATTTTCTATCCCATTTTTTTTTTACGCTTTTATATATAAAATATCAAGGAGTTTGCTGTGACAAAACTTTCCTTTGGCTTTGCCGCATTTCTTATCTTTTTTTTAACCCCCTGTTTGCTTTTTGCCGACACCGCCAAAACTGAAGAATGGCAGATCGAAGCAGATAAAGTTCTCCGGTTCGATAATCCCAAAAGTGTTATTGCAGAAGGTAATGTTGTCCTCACAAAAATAAAGACACTTCCTCCGAAGCTTGACACAAGCACTGCACAAGATGTTGACTGGTCAGGACTCCTTGAAGAAGAAACGAGTACCCTGGTAGAAGACATCCCCACCCAGAAGATCGATAGCAATGCCCCGCCACGTACTAAAACTGAGCTCACCATTAAGGCAGACTGGATTGCCTACGATGTGGAACAGAACAGCATAAAAGTGAGAGGAAATGTCTCAATAGTCAGCGATACAGATCAGCTCCTGGCCGAAGAAGGAACCCTGAACCTCAGTAACGAAACAGGCACATTTAAAGAGGCTACTATTTTACGTGATTCCCTTGACCTGCATCTTGAAGGAAGGGTAATTGAGAAGACAAATTCTACCACCTACCTCGTCAAAGACGGCTGGGTGGTAACGTGTAAAATCAAAGAAAATGAAGATGGAACTCAAGCAACTCCCCCCTGGAGTTTTGCAGCATCCAGTGCTGAGATCACTCAGGGTGAATATGCAACGCTGAAACATGCTACCTTTCGAATTAAAAATGTTCCGGTATTATACAGCCCCTGGATAATGATCCCTGTGGGTAATACCCGAAAGACGGGTCTTCTTTTTCCGGAAATTTCCAATTCTGACCGTGGTGGTTTTGGCTTTAACTTGCCATTATTTATTAATCTCTCAGATTCTTCCGATATGACGCTCTACTCGGAGTACTATACCAATCGCGGTTTTATGCCGGGAATGGAATTCCGATACGCCTTGGATCCTCAGAAAAAGGGCGGGATTATGGGCAATTACCTACGAGACGATCTTTCCGATCCTTCAGAAACAAGCTATTGGAGTGAGACAGGCTATACCCACACTAATGAAGATCGCTATTGGGTTCGCGGCAAACTCGATCATGATTTCAGCAATGATATCATCAGCCGTATTGACCTTGATATTGTCTCCGACAGAGACTACCTGACAGAATTCAACTCGGGCCTCACAGGATTTGAAGGATCGCAAGATCGTTTTCTTGACGCATTTGGTCGTGGATTTCAAAACAAAACCAACGACCAGAGAGAAAATACTTTTAAAGTATTAAAAAGTTGGGGAGGAATGGCCCTTGAAGGTTCTTTTCTCGGCATCAATGACGTCAGAACAGACAAAGACAGCCCAACCCCCCTCTGGAAACTCCCAAGCCTTGACTTCACTGGAAGCAGACTTCTCGGCGACTCTGACATCAGCCTCGATTGGGATACAGATTACGTCAACTACTACCGCGAAGATGGTTTGGGCGGTCATCGCTTCGACATTTACCCCCGTCTCTCCATGCCTTTACCTCTAGGACCATATCTTGAATCTCGTGCAGAGGTCGGAGTTCGCGACACCTATTACAGCCTGCAAACTTACGGTGATGCAACCTGGGACGAAAACGACTCTCCAAATCGTTTCCTGGGTGAATTTCATACAGAGATTGGCACAACCCTTCTCAGGGATTTTGATCTCAACAGCGATACCTCCCAAGCTCTTACCCATAATCTCAGGCCCTTTGTACAATATGATTTCCTCTCTGATGCTGACCAGAGCGATCTGCCCGACTTTGACTCTATTGACCGTCTGGACGATGTCAATCAAATCACCTACGGAATTGATAACTTTTTCAACCTTTTCAGTGATGGAGAAGGAACAAACAGAGACTATGGCTACCTGAAAATTCAACAGCATTACGATATGCGAAGCGAAGAATCAGACACGCCCCTGTCTCCTGTCAACATCAAGCTTGCCTGGTACCCTTTTGAACGCGGCCAACTGGCTTACAAAACAGATATCGGTGTGTACGGGAATGGCTCCTCCCACACGGTGCAAGCTGACTACAAAAATAGTCGAGGAGATTACCTGACACTGGATTATCGTTACGATGATCTCGACTCAAATGATACTCAGCAGATCAATGTGGACACGAGAGCACAGCTCTGGGACACTATTTTTGCTTCTTATTCTATTGAGCACTCTATCTCTGAATCTCAGACTATTGAACAAAACATTTCACTTCTATATCAACCTGCGTGTTGGTCTGTTGAGTTACAATCCAGATACACTCCCGGAGACACCACTATCAGCATACTGTTTAACCTTGCCAATATTGGAAGTCCTCTAGGATTAAAATTGTAAGTTACTATGAATTACGATGTCTTTAACGGTGATGCTGACGGTATTATAGCACTCCACCAGCTTCGTCTCAGCAATCCCATACCGGATGCTGTGCTCGTTACTGGTGTTAAACGCGATATTCGGCTTCTCGACAAAATTACGACGGTGGAAAAAAGCAGCATTACAGTACTCGACATTTCACTGGATTCCAATCGAGAGTCATTACTGCAACTCCTTCAACAGAACAATACGATACGCTACATTGATCATCATTTTGCAGGAGAGATCCCAAACAGTACAGACCTGACTCCTCACCTCGATCCGTCTCCAAATACCTGCACATCGTTAATTGTGGACGGACTTCTCGACGGACGCTATAGAAAATGGGCAATTGCCGCTGCTTTTGGTGACAACCTCCACGATGCAGCCAACGATGCGGCGGCGGCTATCCATCTTGAACAAAAGCAAGTTGCAGCGCTACGAGAGCTCGGCGAACTCTTAAATTATAATGGCTATGGCGCAGAGCTAAGCGACCTCCATTTTACGCCTGATGTACTCTATCAGGCATTACATCCCTATGACAATCCCTTTCATTTCCTCGAAGATTCTCAAGACCTTGCCGTTTTACGACAAGGGTTCCAGGAGGACATGAAACTAGCCATGGATCGCCCTGAAATGGAGACACCCCACAAAAACAGAGTCTACATTTTCCCCAACGCACCATGGGCAAGACGAGTGGCTGGAGTATTTTCCAACCTTCGTGCCAGGGAAAAACAAGATTCTGCCCATGCTCTTATTGTCGAAAACAATGACAAAACCTTACGCATCAGTGTCCGGGCACCGTTACAAAACAAGAAAAATGCTGACACGCTTTGCCTTTCCTTTCCCACTGGAGGTGGGAGGTCTGCTGCCGCTGGTATTAATCAGTTACCACCAGACATGTTAGATTCCTTTATTGACAGGTTCCATTCCACTTTTTCAACCTGAGTCTTTCAGCATGCAAAAAATAAGATTTTCATTCCTCGGCAATTACCTTCTTATTTTTTCACTTTTACTAATTCTGGCAGCTGGTTGTGCCAAGCCGCCACTGAGTAAAGTCACAGCGGATAACCAAGTTACCCTCACTGACGATCTCCAGCCAGACACGCTTCTCACTGCTGCAGTTCGTCATCTGCATTATCTGGATAACCTACCAGACAACTCCACTTTTACGCTGCAATCAGACACCTATCCAATTTCCTGGCTCCGTGAATCCATCCAGTCATTTATCGATATCCTTAAGCAAGACCCAGATAGCGACGAACTTGCTCGTATCATTGCCGAGAACTATACGATTTATCAGGCGGGGGGCCGAGACGACGCACCTGTTGGTGAGATGCTTTTCACTGGATATTACGAACCTTTTTTACAGGGAAGCCTTACCCGGAATGAACCTTTTATCTACCCGCTCTACACTGCTCCTCCGTCACTCCTTGAGGTGAAAGACAGTCAAAGTGGGAAGACCTCTTTTATGCGAAGGGATTCAAATAATCACCTTACCCCCTACTGGACACGTAAGGAGATCGAAGAAAAAGGCTATGCCAGAGGCAGTGAGATGGTCTACCTGAACAATCCGGTAGACGCTTTTATTCTCCATGTTCAAGGTTCTGGAAAAATTCAGCTCCGTGATGGGTCAATCCGTTCCATTCACTATGCTGCATCCAATGGACTTGAATACTTCTCCATCGGCAAACTTCTTGTGGATCAGGGGAAAATCACTCTTGAAGAGGCATCCATCCCAACCATCCGAGCCTATCTTACTGCGCATCCTGAAGAGCAAAAAGTAATCCTTCACCATAATATCAAATTTATCTTTTTCAGATGGGCAGCACCGGGTGATCCCGTGGGTTCCATTGGGGAGCCCCTGGTTGCCGGACGATCCATCGCTATTGACCCTGATGTTTTACCCCAGCAAACCCTGGCCTTTCTGGTTAGCAGAAAACCAGTATTAGATACAGATGGCAATATTATAAAGTGGGTTGCTATGCAGCGCTTCGTTTTTCCACAGGATAGCGGTTCTGCAATCAAAGGATCAGGGCGGGCAGACATGTTCTGGGGAAGTGGAAATTATGCAAAACTGGCCGCTGGCAGCATGAAAGAAAAAGGATCGCTCTACTTCCTTGTGAAAAACAACTTCGAGAAACATAAAGAATAATCATGCAGGAAAAAAGTTGGCGACAAAGTTCGGCTGTTTTCCACAAACGTGCCGCAGAATATGACAGCTGGTTTGAAGAGAGTCTTCTTTTTGCCATAGAAACTGAAGCAATTAAATCTCTTCAGATACCGCAGGCAACTCCTGCCCTTGAAATCGGCGTAGGGCCCGGTCGTTTTGCTACAGAATTTGGCTCTGATTTTGGCATAGATCCGGCAAATGCGCCGCTGCACATCGCTGCAAAGCGAAACATAAAGGTGTGTCAGGCAGTGGGCGAGGCTCTTCCCTTTTTGGATAAGAGTTTTGCGAAAGTGTCCCTCTTTTTCACCCTCTGTTTTGTACAAAACCCTGAGAAGGTTCTTACAGAAGCACATCGGGTTCTGCGAGACGATGGGGATATGCTGCTTGGCTTCGTTCCCTCCACCGGACAGTGGGGAAAAGCACTTCTTAAGAAGAAAGAGGCAAAGCACCCGTTCTATGAGCATGCCAGATTTTACAGCATTGACGACTGCGAGACGTTGCTAAGAAATAGCGGACTATTCATCCACGATGCAAGATCCACGCTATACCAAGCGCCTGAATCAGTAGACACCATGGAAACCGCCCGGTCAGAATTAGATAATCAAGCTGGCTTTATTGCACTGCATGCAAAAAAGCACATCTCATAAATCATCAAATAAGAGCTATCCCATGAAGGCAACATTACTACTCCCCTCTTTACTCACGCTCCTTTTGTTTGCATCCAACGCCTCAGGAGATGATTCCTACAAGGTGATCTTTGAAACCACGGATTGCAGTGGCAATACCGGGTTTGCCTCCGTTGGAGCAGATGAAATCTACAAGATAAACAATGGCGATTGCAGCGACCCAAACAACCCTGCCAGAAAGCTCAAACAACTGTTAATCAAAGACGGTTCTGGCAGTTATATGGCATACTCTCTTACTCAGGATGAAGCTAAAAGTGTAATGCTTGATGTAAAAGACTATATGAAATCAAAAAAAGGAGTGCTTGATCGTGCTGATGCAGTAATAATCAAGCACTAACCTTTACTAGTGATCCATCGGGAACACTGACATACCCTTCTGCATTCCACTCCCGGAGACAGGACTGCAATAGGAAATTTTCTCTTTTGTTTTTGTCACCTTAATGGTGCCAACTTCTGTCATTTCAGAATCGAGAACTTCACCAGTATCAGGATCAATCAGTTCTTCAACACCTCCAACCTTAAATTGCCGCCCGACTTCAACACCTTCACGGCTTCCACGATTAATAATGACCTTATCACCCTTCACCATGAGAACAGAGCCTTCCCAGGGAATGCTGCCAAGCTGGTCTATCAGAAAGAGAACAGCCTGACCCACTGAATCTTCCATGGCCTTACCAACGTTATCATTCTGATGTCCGCCAACATTACCACCAAGTCCGCCAAGATCGCTGCCATGATATCCAACGGAGAAGCCACGCCGACCGGATTTACCGACAACATCAGTTGAGGCAACGACCTGTCCGGTTTCTGAATCCACAAGATAGATGGTAACATTCATCTCAGCTTTTCCTGCTGAACCACCGATACTGATTCCCTGAAAACTAAAGCCACCGCCGCCACCACCGGTATCATTCTGGACATGGGTAATTGAACCACGCACCAGCAATTGCGCCGGAGTCATTCGACCAATTTTAGCCGTTTTTTTCCCCTGGGCAGTTCGACCTGATGCTGCAAAATCCTGCTCTTTCATGGCTTCCTTTCGCATCTCTCCATCGCCGAGCACTATAAACCAACCCGATTTGTGAAGGAGATTCGTCATGGATGTTTTCATGCCATCACCAACACTCCAACGCCCACTCCATCCCGCTTCATTTTTGAATTTGGTTACAGTGATGGAATACCGTAAATTACCAGAGGGCGGCGCAGGGATTTCGTTTCCAGCAAGCACTATTTCACCGGCAAATAACATAATCACGCCAAGGCATAAACAAGACCAGACTGTTCGCTTCATTCTTTTCACCTCTTCCTTTTCAAATCAATATAATTTCCCAAACCGTTCCCAAAAATCCGGAAATGATTTGGCCACACATCCTTCACCATGAATTTTCACACCTGCAACCCGTAACCCTGCTACAGCAAAGCTCATTGCCATGCGATGATCGTTATACGTTTCGATTTCGGCTCCGTGCAAAGATTCTCCACCGTCGCCATGGATAACCATATAATCCTGCCCTTCTTCTACTTTAGCACCCATTTTCTTAAGTTCGGTAAGAGTTGCGGTTAAACGATCGCACTCTTTAATCCGTAAATGTTCGATGTTATTGATGGTTGTTTTTCCATGGGCAAATACTGCAACAACTGCAAGAGTGGGGACAACGTCTGGCATATCACCCATATCCACTGTTATACCTTCCAGACGTTTGCTTCCTGTCAAGGTAATGCCGCTACCATCCCGTGAGACTTCGCAGCCCATACGAGCCAGCAGTGGAACAAGATTGGCATCCCCCTGCAATGACGGGACAGGAACATTCGCAACAGTTACCCGACCTGCTGTAATGGCAGCCGCTGCCCAAAAGTAGGATGCATTGGACGCATCCCCTTCAATCTCGTATTCCATGGCTCGATATTTCCCCTGTGGAATAGTAAAAGAGGTAAATTCTTCGTTACACGTAATAGATATGCCAAAATCGTACATAACCGATAAGGTCATGGCGACGTAGGGTTTAGAGAGAACCTCGCCATTTACTTCCAGAGTGGCAGCTTTGGCAGCATAGGGAGCAACGAGCAGGAGAGAAGACAGATACTGGCTGGACTTCCCTTCCGGCAGGGTAGTTGGACCACCTGTTAGGCCATTGCTGTTTATGACAAGGGGCGGACAACCTGTATTATTGACTGAAGTGATATCAACCCCCCAGCCCTGCAATGCTTCCATAAGAGGCGCAATGGGACGTTCCCGCATACGTTCTTCCCCGTCTATGGTAAACAAACCATCACCTAGCGCTGCAACGGAAGTTAGAAAGCGGGTGGCTGTGCCATTGTTCCCTAAGAATATCTCTTTTGCAGGAGTTTCAAGGATTCCTCCACTACCATGCACTGTCCAGGAATCTTCACCACGTTCGACGACGACTCCCATCTGTTCAAGGGCTTTGCATGTATAGCTTGTGTCTTCACTGGCTAAAGGGCCAATCAGTTTACTTGTACCATTGCCCAGTGCGGCTGCTATAAGTGCACGCTGAGTAAGGCTTTTAGAACCGGGAACGGTAACTGTGGCATCTACTCTTGATACTGGTTTTATTTCTTTCATATT
>JAOZLI010000005.1:10593-25547 GCA_029934915.1 Desulfocapsa sp.
CGGGAACGGTAACTGTGGCATCTACTCTTGATACTGGTTTTATTTCTTTCATATTGTCACTTCTGCAATTCAATATTCTATATTTTTAATGCACCAAGCAGGGCCTTGCGCATAACATCCACCGGAGCATCCTGCCCCGTCCACATTTCAAATTGAGCAACCCCTTGATACAAGAGCATCTCCAAACCATTTATAATTGCACAACCGGATTTTTCTGCTTCCCTTAACAAACGGGTCTTCAGTGGTGCATAGACTATATCCATCACCACCTGAAACTGCTGAAGCACACTCTCTGGAACCGGGCTGTTTTCGATTTTTGGCTGCATACCAACGGAGGTTGCATTGATAAGTATATCACCGGATATTTTTTCTGTTTCAGTAAGGGAGATCCAGGGACAGGCAAGCTCTTCGGCAAGAGCTCTGCCACGGGATTCCGTTCGGCTGACAAGCACAAAATCAGCCCCCCGTTCCTGCATGCCAAAACCTAAAGCCCTGGCAGATCCTCCAGCGCCAAGGATAACTACCTTTCGCCCCGGAAGACTGATCTTTTCTTCCAAGGCTCTGACCGCGCCCAGCCAGTCGGTATTAAAGCCTGAAAGCGTATCATCTTTTCGAACGATAGTATTCACGGCTCCAATCTTTACAGCGACGGGATCGATACTATCGAGGAGCCCCATCACCTGCTCCTTATGAGGGATGGTTACACTTGCCCCCTGTACTCCTAGACCACGAATGCCGATCACAGCCGTGTTAATATCTGGTGCTGGAAAGGGCAGATATACACCATCAATACCCGTGGCAGCAAAGGCAGCATTATGCATCACAGGGCTCAAAGAATGACCCACCGGGTTACCAAGAATTCCATATGTTTTTGTTTTTCCGCTAATAGCCATATCACGACACTCCCATAAGACCATATATTTTTCGTAAGCTTTCAACGGCAAGCTGCCCGGGCGCAGTGGCCTCTGTCTCATTTACAGCGCAATAGGTCATATAGCCGCCAAGCTCACAGGTTGCCACCCGACTTATTACACCAGGCCCGCCCATACAAAAAGCAATAAGGGGGAAATCAAGTTTTTTTGCCACTTCCTGCAACTGCAGGACCCGTAGCACATCATCGTGATCATGGGCAGTGGTAATAATTTTACCAATATCTGCGCCATTATCCTGCATCATGGCCATTCGGCCGACCAGTTCTTCACGACTTGGAGTGTCGGTAAAATTGTGCCAGGAGAGGATTAATTGGGTACTGGAGTCTTGTAAAGCACTGCGCATTCTCTGTTGTGACTCAGCGGGTGCCAGGAGTTCAAGGTCAACATAAGCAACACTCCCTGCCACCGCTTCAAAAAGCGGTGCGAGGCGTTCCTCTTCAACTCCTGTAAACTGTCCGCCTTCCCACTGTGGACGATTGGTAAAGAGCAGTGGTGTATCAACGCTCTCCATAAAAGGCAGAACGGCAGGAGCAGATAAACAATCCAGCCGGATTTCTATTACATCAGCCTGAGCTGTTACCGATTGAGCAACAGAGATGGCATCGTTTACATTCTCACGACCGATGGAGACACAAATACGAGGAGGAGACATAGAATTTTATGAGTTTTTATGTTTTTCAGCAATTCTTAAGGCCCAAGCCACAAGAAGCGACACAAGAGTAAGATCATCTAACAATCCCAGCCCGGTAATCCAATCAGGAATGAGATCAAAGGGTGAGAGAAGATATAATATAGCAAAGCCAATTATGGCCTTGGCTCTCCAGGGTGTCTCCTTTCGAAAAAGAAGTCTGCCCCAGGACTGAATTCTTTGCCACAAATGCATCTGCGAAGGATCATTGCCTGGAGTCATCACAGCACCAGGCCACCAATTATATCACGAATGGAAGAAATTTTCTGTTCATTGACGTAGTGATCCAAGCCTTCGACCGCTTCTTCACTGGCTCGTGGATTTACAAAGTTAGCAGTACCAATCTGTACAGCTGTCGCTCCTGCCAGCATAAATTCCAGTACATCTTCGTAGGTTTCAATACCACCGATACCAATAACCGGAATAGAAACAACCTGCGACACCTGATACACCATGCGCAACGCCACAGGCTTAATTGCAGGCCCTGACAATCCACCAATCACATTGGCTATTTTGGGGCGCCTGCTTTTATAATCTATGGCCATTCCAATCAGCGTATTAATAAGAGAAATCCCATCGGCTCCCGCCTCTTCCACCGCCTTTGCAATAACTGTAATATCTGTAACATTGGGCGAGAGTTTAACCAGTACAGGAACGGAGCTCTCCTCTTTTACAGCACCTGTGACAGCTGCTGCCATCTCAGGCACTGTTCCAAAGGCGACCCCGCCCTTTTTCACATTGGGACAAGATATATTCACTTCAATTCCTGCAATACCTGGTACACCGTTCAAACGCTTCGCAATTTCCCGGTATTCACCCAGGCTGTCTCCCAAAATATTCACCAGCACCGGAACATTGATATCCTGTAAAGAGACCATCTTTTCTGTGATAAAACGTTCCACCCCGACATTCTCAAGCCCAATGGCATTGAGCATTCCACAGGATGTTTCAACAATACGCGGTGGCGGATTACCCATGCGGGGTTGCAGGGATATCCCCTTTACCACCACAGCGCCGAGACGATGCAGATTAACGTAGGGCTCAAACTCTCTGGCATAACCAAAGGTGCCAGATGCCGTCATCACCGGATTTTTAAGTTTCAGTGATCCGATGGAAACCTGCAGATCGGCTGTTAACGAATTTGCCATAGCAACTCCTTTGCATCAAAAACCGGCCCATCCGAACAGGCATGAGCGTAACCACCTTCAGCCAGTGGCACTATACACCCAAGACAAGCCCCTATCCCACAGGCCATGGCAGTTTCCATGGAAACCTGGCAACCTAGATTCTTTTCTTTACAGAAAAAATGTACCGCGGTCATCATTGGAGTCGGTCCGCAAACGGAGACCTCGGTGGGTGAATCGAAATCAAGATCCTTTAACACATCAGTTACCAGACCATGCGTGCCCAAAGAGCCATCATCCGTTGCTGCGTGAACGTGAAGACCAAGTTCCTTAAAATCTTTAATCAACGGCGCAAGTTCTTCTTTATTTCTGGCACCAAGAACCACAAGAGGCGGCTTTACCGTACATTTTCGCGACATGGATTTTGCCAGAAAAAGAAGCGGTGCTATTCCCATTCCCCCGCCAACAAGACAATTGGTCGCCCCACATTTTATATGAAAACCACTCCCCAGGGGACCAATAACGGAAAGTGACTCACCTTCCCTGCAATGGGCAAGCAGCGATGTCCCGCGACCAATAACTTTAAAGAGGATTTGAAAATATTTTCCGTTACTCACCTGAGAAATGGAAAACGGCCTGCGTAAAAGAGGATCCTTCCCTGAGCCGGTTCGAATCATCACAAATTGTCCGGGTTTGGCCGCAGATGCAATTTCATAGGACTCAAGGGTCATACGGAAAATATCATCGGTTAACCGTTCAATACGAGTAATTGCTGTTTTTTCCTGGAATTGCGTCATTGGTCGAGGTAATGTTAAATATATTTTTTAGTTGGCTTCGTTTTTTTCGTCGTGCTCGTAATCATACACGATATAAAATTTTCATAAAAGAGAACCGCAGAATGTCGAATAAGGAGCTTCGAACCGCAGAAGTACAAGCGCTTCGACATTCGACATTCCCTGTTCGTCATTCGATATTTTCTTTTTATTATGGATACTAATACACTCTACTTACTAACCGCTCTCTTTTTCGGTGCCATTGTTGGAAGTTTTTTAAACGTTGTCATTCTTCGTTTACCCAATAAAGAAGAATCCATCGTATTTCCAGCATCACACTGTCCTCAGTGTCATACAGATCTACACTGGTATGAAAATATCCCCGTACTGAGTTATCTAGCACTTCGTGGCAAGTGCCACCACTGCAAAAAACACATTTCACTTCAATATCCAGTTGTTGAGCTATGCATGGCTTTGCTTTCCACGGCGCTTGTACAACAGTTTGGTCTTAGTTTTGAGACCGCTGGATATTTCATCTTCAGTGCAGCACTGCTAGTCATTATCTGGATAGATATACACCATCAAATTATTCCTGATGTTATATCCCTACCCGGCATTGTCATCGGTTTTCTTTTTTCATTCATCAATCCCGGTGTAAGCTGGCAATCTTCACTTATCGGGATTCTTGTGGGCGGTGGAGTTCTTTACAGTATTGCGTTACTGTATTTTTTCTGGCGTAAAGTTGACGGCATGGGCGGTGGAGACATTAAACTGCTGGCCATGATTGGTGCATTTCTTGGTTGGCAGTCCCTGCCCTTCGTCATATTTGCCAGCTCACTAAGCGGCTCAATTGTAGGGTTATTGGCTATGATTAAACAAAAGAAGGGGGGACAGACCCGCATCCCCTTCGGTCCTTTTTTATCCCTGGCAGCACTTGGGTATCTTCTCTATCAGAAACAGATCATGGGACTCTACCAACTCTATCTTAATTATAGCTTTCCCTCTTGATCTTATCACAACTTTAATATGACACAAAGCAGACTTTTCAAAAATAGATGAAACTGTTCCTTGTACAAATTCTCTTTTTTGTTCGTAATGAAAAGGCAAAAAAGAATGTTCTTCTTCTTGGAAAATTCTTTATTTTCCTGGCGCTGATTATCACCCTGTACAGTGCCATTTTTCACCTGTTAATGGTATACGAAGAACAGAAGTACAGCTGGATTACCGGCTTTTACTGGACACTTACTGTCATGTCCACCCTTGGTTTTGGAGATATTACCTTCTCCACGGATCTAGGTCTGCTCTTTACACTGATTGTGCTTCTTTCCGGCATCATTCTAATGCTGATAATGCTGCCCTTTACCTTTATTCAGTTTTTTTACGCTCCCTGGCTTGAAGCTCAGAGCCAGACACGCACGCCACATGCACTCCCTGACAACACCAAAGATCATGTAATTTTGACAAACTTTGATCCACTTTCAATCAATCTTGTCAAAAAACTCAAAAAACATAACTACAAATACTGTTTTGTCACCGGAGATCAACAAAAAGCTATGGAAATCTACGACCATGGTTATAAAGTCGTACTCGGAGAGGTGGATGATCCCGAAACCTATAGTAAAATACAGGCAGACCAGGCAGCACTTGTGGTAGCCACCGCCGACGATCTGATCAATACAAATATTTCTTTCACCGTTCGTGAACAATGTCAGAATGTGCCCATTGCCACCAGTGCTGACAATGAGCATTCTCTAGATATCTTGAATTTTCCAGGAAATACCCATGTATTCCCTTTTATGAGCATGCTTGGCATCATCATGGCCGAGAAAACACTTCCGGTGGACGAAGCTCATATTATTGGCCGTTTTGAAGAGTTATGCGTTGCCGAATTTCCGGTACGTGATACGGATCTGATCGAACAAACCCTGGCTCAAGCGAACCTTCGGCAAAATCTGGGAATCACCGTTATTGGTATATGGGAAAGGGGAAAAATCCTGCAACCCTCAGCAGATACAATGATGAAACAAACCGACATTCTCATTGTAGCTGGCTCCGAGGAAGCGATAAACAATGCAGGCAACACCTTAAGTGTATCAGCCATCAAGTCACTGTCTGAGCCAACGGTGCTGATCTTAGGTGGGGGCAGGGTTGGCGAAGCTGCTGCAGGTTTCCTCGATATGCGGGATATTCCTTATATGATAATCGAAAAACACGCATCCCTGCAAAATACTGCTCATCATATATATGGTGATGCCGCAGATATCAACACGCTGAAAAAGGCGGGTATAGACCGGGCACATTCCGTTATCATCACCACCCATGATGATGCCATGAATATCTACCTATCTTTTTACTGTCGACAGTTACGCCCAGACATACAAATTGTGAGTCGATCAACGATGGAACGGACTATTCCCAAGCTGCACCGAGCCGGAGCCGATCTGGTGGATTCCTCGGCTGCAATGGGGGCGAACTACATTATGGAACTCCTTGAGCCATCCGACGCCTCCTATTTTTCTGAAGCACTGAATGTTTTTACCGTTCCTGTTCCCCGTGAATTTGCCGGAAAAACCCTGACAGATTTAGATGTACGGGAAAAGACAAAATGTAGTATACTTGCCATTAAAGATGGAGGAACATTTATAACAACTCCCGACCCAAACACTCCCTTCAAAAACAGCGGCGAACTTATCCTCGCAGGTTCTTCTGAATCGGAAAAACTATTCCACCAGGAATTCATCGAATAAATGACACAGGAAGAAGAAACGGAAGCTGCTTTTATTCAAAACGTAAAGAAAAAGCTCTGTCTATTTTTCCCCGAAGATTCCTATTCTTTTACCAACCAGGCAGTGGAAGAGGGACTGGAATTCGGAGCCTTTATGGTCAAGCCCTCCCGCATCCTTCCCCTTGTACAAACGTCACTCCTTGATAACAAAATCCTGGAAATAGAAACTGACGGTTTAACCAGAGTCTATTTCAGCAGGCTATACGACGATCTTCCCGATCTTGAAGAAACAGAAGATGAAGATGGTGAAAGTATGCTACTGGAACCGGATTACATCGCCGGTGACTACCTTAAACTGATGAACCACCTGATTTGCTTACCCGTGGAACCGGGCATGGGAAACCTTCAGGTTCGAAACTCACAACGAGTCATTCTGAGACTCTTTACGGCCACCATGGCCATTGAACTTGGGACATTTTTCCAGGATCTTTATACAGTGCGGGGATTACCTGTTTTGCGTCTTGCCTTTCCAGCCATTGGCAGACAGGTAAAAGGAACCAGAGCGTACCGGGCAAAAGTGACAGAAAAAATAGACTTTTCCCTTGTTATTAAAGGAAAAAGAAAACTCCCAGATGTCAGGTCACATCCCATCGATATCAGTAGCAAGGGCATGTCCTTTGAAGTGCAAAAAAAAGAACAAAAACGGTTTCGAGTGGATGAAATCTGCAAGATTCAGTTTATCGTAGCTGGAGAGTTACTGGCCGTAGTAGAATCAACGATACGCCACGTCTCACAGATTCGTGAAAAAACAGGCATCCAATATCGCTGTGGCGTACAGTTTGACCTGCCCACCCGTTCAATCGCTGCAACAATTGAGTCACTCGTTGCCGACGTGCAGCGTGTCCACCTGCAGGAGCTTTCTAATATCTCAGAAGAAAGCGGTATTACGATGGTGCAATAAGGGCCTGGCAAGAAATCAGGGTGCTAAGCGCTCCACGTTCCATTCATTATTAAGGTTTGTATATAAAAAACGATCGTGAAGACGATTTTCCCGTCCCTGCCAGAACTCAATGGAAGTCGGTTCCACCCGATACCCGCCCCAGAATGAGGGCAAGGGAATTTCTCCAGTACCAAACTTTGCCTTCATATCTGAAAAACTTTTTAGCAGCAATTGACGGGAAGATATTATTTTACTCTGGGTGGATACCCAGGCCGCAATCTGCGAATCACGAGGACGGGTAATAAAATAACGAGCAGATTCGACAGCAGTTATGGCTTTGGCACTGCCATTGATGGAAATCTGTCGCTCAAGATCCAGCCAGACAAAATGCAGATTAACCAATGGGTTTTCACGAATCTCAGCCGCCTTACGACTCTTCTGGTTCGTGAAAAACACAAAACCGTTTTCATCGTAATACTTGAGTAACACCGTGCGTTGACTTGGCTGACCGTTTGCTGCGACAGTGGCAAGAACCATGGCATTGGGATCTGGAATATTGGTATCCTTGGCCTGGTTAAACCAGTGAGAAAACTGCGCCATGGGATCATCGAGCAGATCATCTCTTTCAAGGCCGCTTTTTAAATACTCTCTTCGAAAATGACTTATATCCATCTTTTTTTCCTTTCTTGTAAACGCTTACCAGTAGGTGAACGCTTACTCCTTTTTTCCAAACTGTTCGTAATGTAATCGCTCACGAAGCAATGTTGAACCATCGTGCCCCTGAGCTTCATTTTTAGGATAGCCAATAGCGATGATAGTCTGTACTTCCATTCCTTTTGGCACACCCAATATTTCAGCAGCCCTTGCTGATGCGCTTTGCTCTTCATTATACTCACGTAGCCGCAGTTGTATCCAGCAACTGCCAAGACCAAGATCGGTGGCTTCAAGATGCAAGAGCATTGAAGCAATTGAACAATCTTCCACCCAGACATCACAACTTGCGGGATCCGCACAAACAACAATGGCAAGCGGAGCCTTCTTTAAAAATGCAGCGCCATGAGGTTTCGATGTCGACAGGGCCGCAAGGGTATCTTTATCCTGCACAATTACAAAATGCCAAGGATAGAGACTTCTTGAGGAGGGTGAACGCAGAACGGCCTCAACGAGCAGATCTATTTTCTCCTGTTCCACTGCCTTCTCCTGAAACTGACGGATGGATCTGCGTTTTCGTAGTAAATCTATAAACATTATTTTATCTCATGGGAAGGGATGGTTTATGAGCACAAGAGCAAAAACGAAACTCACGGTACGCTCGGGAGCTTGTCCGAGAACAATCGGAAGTATAATACTAAAACCAAACAAAAGATATTAGTGATTTGCTTGTTTGGAGAAGGAACTATTACACCAGTATTCTGCTGTTTTTTTGATATTGCTGTTTTAATGAGAGTAGAGTAAAAATATATATGTATGATTTCTTGTCACTTAGGACAGGTGACAGAGGGATCTGGCTGGACTTGACTGCGCTGTTACACTCCTATCACCGGCTCTCATTATATTCTCGTGATGCAAAATTCTATATCGCTTATAATCCCCACTGACAAAGTGGATAGTTGCTTTCAGCAATGCCTTAAAAGTATTGAAAAATGCAACCCTCAGCCGTTGGAAATCATCATTGTTGTTGATGGTGATACAGGACAACCGCAACCCCATATTGATGGGATCGCTGCAAAAGTCATTTACCTTCCGGTCCGTGGAGGGCCGGGCCGAGCAAGAAATGTGGGGGCCGCAGAGGCCAGCGGAGATATTCTATTTTTTGTGGATGCCGACGTTCTTCTTCCGGAAAACATCTGCCAGAGCATTGACAGTGCTTTTTCGCTGATACCGCCACCAGATGCTGTTTTTGGTTCCTATGATGACAAGCCGCCTGCTCAGAATGCGGTTTCGCAATATAAAAATCTGCTGCACCATTACACCCACCAGCATTCCAGTAGTGACGCGTTCACGTTCTGGTCAGGTTGCGGAGCTATAATGAGGCACCGCTTTATTGAACTGGGGGGCTTTAACGAGGAGTATCTGCAACCATCCGTTGAAGATATCGAACTGGGCTATCGTCTGAAACAGATCGGCCGCACCATTCTCCTCGATAAAAACATTAAAGTGACCCATTTAAAAAAATGGTCCCTGTCAACAATGGTTAATACCGATTTTTTCCACCGGGCTATCCCCTGGAGCAGACTGATTTTTCAGTACGGCACAATGCATAATGACATGAACATCAACCTGAAAAGCAGAATGTCTGTTGCATCGAGTTCTCTTACTCTGCTTTGTATTTTACTCGTTACAGTCAACACATTATTTCTCCCAACGGCGGCCCTGTTCTTCTTTCTATTTCTTATTGTGAACAGGGAAATATTTCTTTTTTTTCTGAAACAAAGAGGAGTGTTCTTTGTATTGCAGACAATACCCCTCCATTTTCTCTACTCTCTTTTGAGTTCCCTTGCCTTTTGCATTGTTTTTTTTCAGCTTCAGGTGATAAAAAAGGCTGGAGCGATGAGAAAAAGAAGACTATTTTCACCTGAATAGCCAATTGCATTCAGTCATGTCTACATATCCTTCCTCCCCCCTTTTGAGCATCGGCATGCCGGTTTACAACGGTGCTAATTTTATCGAAAAAGCAATAAAGTCCATTCTCTGCCAGTCTTTTACAGACTTTGAACTCATAATCTGTGATAATTCATCCACAGATAATACGGCTGAAATATGTAAAAAAGTTATTCAAAGAGACAAACGTGTACGTTATTTCAGAAACGGGAAAAATATTGGTGCCGCACCTAATTTTAACAAAGTTTTTCATATTGGAACTGGCAAGTACTTTAAATGGGCAGCCCATGACGATGAACTTGCCCCGGAGTATCTGGGAAAATGCATAGAATTACTAGAAAATAATCAAGACTTCATTCTCTGTCATTCTCAAGTGAATATAATCAACGAGAGAGGAGCAGTGATCAGGCACGACCACATAGCCTCTTCCCCCCTTGCTTCTGACAGTGCTTCGGAACGCTTTAATGCTCTTATTCGTACAGATCTTGATATCTATGAGGTCTTTGGGGTAATACGGAGGGAGATTCTTCAAAAAACCCGGCTCATAGGCAGTTATATTGCCTCAGATCGTTCCCTCCGGGCAGAACTTGGTCTGCATGGTAAATTTGCTATTCTTGCAGAGTCCCTGTTTCTCTGCAGGCACCATCCGGAAAGATCGATCTGCGCCATGCCTGCTCACCACATGCGTGGACAATGGTTTGATCCGAAATGTAAGGACAGGTTTGTTTTTCCTCACTGGCGAATTTTGTCAGAATATTTTAAATGTATTTATCGTATTGAACAATTACCAATTCGGGAAAAATTTACCTGCCAAACAGCAGTTTTAAAATGGCTGGGCGTGCATCAGAACTGGGCCAGACTTTTTGCTGATCCCATACTTATCTTTTTTCCGGGACTGGGAAACGCTTTCATCCGACTTGGTGAGTATCTTACTGAAAGAGAAAAAAAGGGGTAACTGACGGGAATGAGGGACTGGATTTGTCTGGAAAAAGTATGAAAGCTGTTATCCTGGCCGGGGGAAAGGGGCGTCGTATGTGTGCTGAAAGTACAAACCTGCCTAAACCCCTGGTTACCATAGGTGGGATCCCCATTATCTACCATATCATACACTACTTCCAGATGTATGGAATAAACGAGATTGTTATAGCTGTCGGCTATCAGTCCACACAGGTTGTTGCTACTCTGTTGGAGTATCTAAAGTCCGTTAATAAAACTGTTCAACTGAAAGAAACACCCCTGTGTACCACTCTCTATGTCCCTGATACCTCCTTGATGATACAAATGGTTGATACTGGTTTAGACACTCCCACTGGAGGACGTTTAAGACAAATTCGTCCTTATCTTACTGCTGAACCCTTTTTCCTGGCCTGGTGTGATGGATTGTCCGACATGCGACTTGACAAAATGCTGGATTTCCATAAAAGTCATAGCTGTCTCGCAACTGTCGCAGCCGTGCATCCACGGTCACGATTCGGCATTATGGAGCTCACGGGTAATGAAATCACCCATTTTCGGGAAAAACCACAAATGACAGACAGATGGGTCAACAGCGGGTACGCTATCCTTCAACCAGAAGCACTTGATTATATCAAGAGTGATAAAGAACAATGGGAAGCAGCCCCCATCAACCGATTAATAAAGGATCATCAACTTATGGCCTGGCAGCATAACGGGGAGTGGCAGTGTATGGATACGTTGGGGGACTGGGAATATCTGGAGGAGCTATGGAACTCCGGCTCAGCCTTCTGGAGGAGTGAACCGCAACCATGAAAATTCTTGTAACCGGCCATCAAGGCTATATCGGTTCCCTTTTAACTCCCATGCTCACGGCTCTCGGCTACCAGGTTCAAGGGCTCGACAACGACCTCTACGAAGCGTCACTTTTCGGTCAGGCTCCTGCTCCTGTCCCCTCTATGCGCAAAGACATTCGAGATGTAATAATCGAAGATGTGGCAGGCTGTGATGCAGTGATCCATCTAGCTGGCCTTTCCAATGATCCCCTGGGTGACCTTAATCCGGAATTGACCATGGAAGTGAACTATCTGGCCACAGTGCGGCTAGCGGAGATGGCCAAAGAGGCGGGAGTGAAACACTTTCTATTTGCCTCATCCTGTAGTATTTACGGAGCCTCCGGTTCAGATATGATCGATGAGAATTCCCCTGTGAATCCGGTCACCCCCTACGCTCACTCCAAGATCCTCGCTGAACAACGCCTTTCGGATCTGGCAGACAGCCACTTCAGTCCCGTTTTTTTCAGGTGTGCCACTGCGCATGGTTATTCCCCGAGGATTCGTTTTGATCTGGTGGTGAATAACCTTGTCGCCTGGGCATATACTGAAGGAAGGATTTTGATCAAAAGCGACGGCAGCCCCTGGCGCCCGTTTGTACATATTGCGGACATCTGTCGGGCATTTATCGCGGTTCTGAATGCGCCTATTACATCTGTGCATAATCAGGTCTTCAATGTTGGCGAGACAGGTGAAAACTACCAGATTCGTCAGGTTGCGGAATTCGTAAAACAGATTGTGCCTGACTGTCAGCTTGAATATTCTTCAGATGCCGGGCCGGATAAACGCTGTTACAGAGTGTCCAGTGCAAAACTAGCTGCCATCCTACCATCATTTGTCCCTGAATGGACGGTGGAGAGATCCATCCGGGATTTATTGCATTTTTATATTTCTTTTGCTCTGCAACAGGGAGAGTTCGAAGGGCCGAAATATAACCGTATTGCCCATCTTCGGGAACTTATGCGTACCGGCAAGCTTGACAAAGACCTGCGCTGGATAAAATAATCTCTTTTCTCAATGGTCGTATGAACGAAAACGCCTACAGCATTGAAACAGTTTGCCGATCTTGCAGGGCTCAGAATCTAAAACCGATTCTTTCCCTTGGGACACCACCCATTGCTGACCGCCTTCTGAATAAAGGAGAGCTGCACAAGGCTGAACTTTTCGTCCCACTGAACCTTGTCTGGTGTCCCGACTGCAGCCTGCTTCAGATACGAGAAACGGTTACCCCGGAAATACTCTTTCAGCAAGATTACCCCTATTATTCATCAGTTTCAAAGACCTACTCCCTGCATGCGAAAAATTATGCCCAGGAAATACAGCAACGCAAGTCTCTGGACTCCTCGGGACTGGTTGTTGAGATAGCCTGTAATGATGGATATATGCTTACTCATTTTGTCAAGGAGCAGATACCTGTCCTGGGGATTGATCCAGCGGCAGGACCAGCTGCTGCTGCGAGGAAGAAATCTATTCCGGTTATCGAAGACTTCTTCAACCTGCAAATGGCAAAAGAACTCGCCTCAAAAAACAACTACGCCGATGTAATCATAGCAAACAATGTGGTTGCTCACGTTCCTGACCCCAATGCAATAATAGGGGCAGCAGCACATATTCTCAAGGATAACGGCCTGATGACCGTTGAAGTTCCCTGGCTTGGTGACCTTCTTGGCAAATGTGAATTTGACACCATTTACCATCAGCATTATTGCTACTTCTCTCTCAAGGCCCTGGATATTTTGTTTCGTCGCAATGGGCTTTTTATTAATGACGTACAACATCAGCCAGTACAGGGGGGATCTCTGCGCCTTTTCGTCAATAAATATAAAGCCAGCTCCCCGGCAGTGGAGGAACTTCTGCAGCAAGAAGAGGAGAGTGGCTTTTCATTGATTCATCCCTATCACGAGTTTGTCGACAAGATACACGCAGTCCGTACTGCCCTGAAGACATTATTGACAAACCTGCGACAACAGAACAAAACCATCGCTGCTTACGGGGCCGCAGCCAAGGCTGCGACCTTACTCCATTACTGTGGAATAGGGCATGATGATCTTCTCTGGATAGTCGATAAAAATCAGATCAAGCATGGCATGTTTATGGGGGAGAATCATCTGCCCATTTTCCCTGTGGAGAAACTCCTCAGCGAACAACCGGATTATGTCCTCCTGCTTTCATGGAACCTGAGCGATGAAATCCTACAGCAACAGCAAAGTTATCGTGAACGGGGCGGACGTTTCATACTCCCTATACCTTTTCCCAAGGTCATCTGATATGTGGGGCAGAAGACCACTGCGTTACTGTTGCGTCGCCTGCCTGGTTCTGTGTTCTTTTATCCCTGAAATCCTGGCAAGGGAAACCATTGAGCTCTGGTACGGTGAAGAACAACAATTTGGGGTTCCTGGTCTGGCACAACCTTATCTCAATATTCCCGGTCGTATCAGCAGTCCTGATCAGGTTACTTCCCTGTCTTTCAGGATCAATGGCGGCCCGGCACATGCTCTGAATATCGGGCCAGATGACAGACGCTTATCTGCTCCCGGAGATTTCAACATCGAAATTGATACAGACGCCTTGCATCCCGGGAAAAATACCATTCACATCAGCAGAACCAACAAGAACACGAGCAAAGTTGTCCAGGATGTAACGGTTGAGCATACGAGCAGACCATGGCCCCTGCCCTACGGGGTGAAATGGGCAGAGGTGGAGAACATTCAGGATGCTGTTCAGGTGCTTGACGGAATGTGGGAAATCACGAAGTCCGGGATCCGTACCGCACCCGGTTTCATTGGCTACGACCGAGCCCTGGCCATTGGTGATAAGGCCTGGTCAAGTTATGAGATATCCCTGTCCTTTCGCATGAACAGTGTGGATGTATCAGCCTACGATTCACCGGAAAGTGTCAGCCCCGGTCTCGGATTGATCCTGCACTGGAATGGACACAGCGACTCCCCCATCGATTGTGTGCAACCCCATTGCGGCTGGTTCCCTTTTGGCGCTATTCACTGGTATACTATCCCCAAGAAAGGACAGAGTGGTTTCAGCATCAATACCAAACCCATCAACGATCTTTCCGTTTCCCTGCCCTTTGTACTAGAGCCGGGCAAAAACTATCAATTACGCTCCCAGGTGAAGCGTTTTCCCCTTACTACCCTCTATTCCCTGAAAGTGTGGGCTGAGGGGAAAAAGGAACCTCTGGAATGGTCCCTGCAGCAAACTGCAGACTTAAGAAACCCTGGTCACGGTGGATTTTTGATGGTCGCCCATCATGTTGACCTGACTATTGGGGATATTGAGGTACGGCCAATCAATGTGAATGAAGGGAGTGAACTGAAGGAGTATCTATATATACTGCCCCAGATCCTGACTATTGCAGCAGCCTTTCTTTTT